>JBBQDF010000162.1:0-6525 GCA_038319475.1 Thermoanaerobaculia bacterium | reverse complement strand
GCCGAGGGAAAGTGAGGCCTCGCTTCGGGAAGAATGGGCCCGCTCCGTCCACTCCGGGTCGGGCAGGGATTCCGGCATGACGCCGAAGGACAGGGCGTCCGCCAGAAAGTCGTTCAGCGAGTAGGTGTCCGCAAAGGGGTCATCTAGAAAGGCAACCGCCTCGGCGTTGTCCGGAGACTCCGCCCCGGCTGATTCGCCGGGCGGGCGTCTGTCCTGAGGTGGCGCGTCCGTCTCCGATTCCGATTCGGGAAGCGCCGAAAACTGCGGTGGCGGCGGTAACGGCTTCTCGGAACCGGGGACGTCAATCCGGATCGATCCCGCTTCGAGACGCTTCAGGACGTTCGACATCTCTCGCGAGAGAGAGCGCGCGTAAAATTTCTGGTGCGCCTGAAGGAGACGCACCTCGGACGTGACGACGGGTTCGATGCGGCGGCCGCTGACGGCGGCCACTTCATCGACGGCCTGAAGATTCGAAGGATCCCGGAAAGCGACCTTCAGCGCTTTTTTTTCGAACCCGTACGGAAACGCCTCGAGCCGGGCGGCGCGAGTGGCATTCAGCAGGGCGACGGCTGCAGGGTCGGCGCGTGAGAGCGCAGGCCACCCGACCGAGCGGCAGTGATGAAGACGCGAGAGCGCGTCGAGGAGCACGTCTTCGGTGACGAGCCCGGTCGCGAGCAGCACCCCTCCCAGCCGGAGCCGGCGCCCCACTCGGTCCTGCGCCGCCAGAGCGCGCGTCAGCCCGGGCTCTGTGACGAGGCCCTCTCCGAGTAACCATTCCCCGAGGCGAGCGCGTCTGCTGGCGGTGACCATGACGCACATTCTAGACGAGGACACCCGGCGCCCGGTTCCCCACGTGGCTCCGGCGGCGCTAAGTCATCTTTATGGAAGGGGATGCCTGGACAGAAGGCTCTTCGGCCTTCCCACCGCTCATCTGCTCGTACAGAGTCAGGAGCGCCTGGGTGCCGAACTCTCCCCGGCCCTGCGCCTCCAGCGCTGAGAGCAGCTGGTGCACCAGGGCGGCTCCGGGAAGCGATACGCCGCGGGCGCGGGCCGTCGACAGGAGGATCGCGAGGTCTTTCTGCTGGTGCTTGACCGCGAAGGCCGGCTGAAAGTCGCGATCGATCATCTTCCGGCCCAGGACCTCGAGGGCCCAGGAGTTCGCCGCACCCCCCGTCAGAGCCGTGTGCAGGGCATCGAGCGGCAACCCCGCCTTTTTCGCAAACGCCAGCGCCTCCGACACCGCCAGAAGATTGCACGCGACCAGGATCTGATTCGCGGCCTTTCCGAGCTGACCCGATCCTGAGGGCCCCAGGTGCGTCACTCGCTTCCCCATCGCTTCGAAAACGGGTCTTGCTTCCTCGAGCGCCGCGGTGTCGCCGCCCACGAAGAAAGTGAGGGTCCCCTCAGCCGCTCCCTTCTGGCCTCCCGAGACCGGCGCATCCAGAAACCGATGTCCCCGCTCCAGGAGCCGAGCCGAGAGGGCCTGCGCGGAATCCGCGGCCGTCGTCGAGCAGTCGATCAGTATCGCTCCGCGCGCCGCGCCTCGCGATGTTCCCGCTTGCCCGAGATGGACTTCCTCCACCTGCGGCGAGTCGGGGAGGCAGGACACCACGACGTCCGAGGCGCGGCCGACTTCCTCGGGAGTCTCCCAGGCGCGCACGCGCGGATTTTCGGGAAGCAGCTCCGCCGCCAGCGTCTCGGCTTTGGTGTGCGTGCGGTTCGCCAGGGCAAGAGGAAATCCGGCGCGGCCGAGATTCCGGGCCATGCCGAGGCCCATCGTTCCGAGACCCACGAAGCCGACGCGGATTTCCGGGAGCGCCATTCGGGGATTGTAATTCCGCGAAAGGCCGGCTTTCAGGACGAAGGCGGAGAGATGCGGATGCGGTCCTGCCGAGCGTGTCGCGAATGGTCGTTCGCATCGCGGAAAGCGCCCGCGGCCCGATCGAATGCCTCCCGCGCCGCGAGGTGATCGCCGCCGCGGAGAAGGCGTTCACCTTCCGTTTCCTGCCCTCGGCCACGGCTGAAGGTGTCGGAAGCGAGGTCGCGCGCTTCTCCCCGCTCCGCCTCGATCCTCGCCCAGGCCGCCCGAAAGCGAGCGTCCTCGGCGGCCTTCCGCACGCCCGCCCCATCGGGCATGCGCGGGAGGCGGCGGGCGGACCGGCCGGCCGGGTCGGATGCCGCGCGTTTTTCCGCGCGCAACGCCGGTTCGGCTTCTTTCGCGGCCGCTTCCCCCTGCACGAGCCGGTCTGCCCCGGGCTGCACCGGCGGGCCCTGTGCGCCCGAGACGGGGAGACTGGAAGCCGTCTGTCCCGGCCCGGGGACTTCCACCGCGAACGCGCGAGCGGCCGGTAGAGCGGAAGCCCGGCCGGGAGAGATCGAAGAGTGGACGGCCGCCGCCGCGGAGCGCTCCCGATGGATCGCGAGACCTTCGAACCCGAGGATGATGGCCGCCGCGACGCTGAAATACGCCGCGCCGGAGATCCATCGCCGAGCGCTCAGCGGCCGGCGGGGTGCCGCGGACCGGCGGACGCTGCCTTCCTCCCGGGGAACATCGCCGGAGGGGGCGGAAGGGTCGCTTTCATGAGCGGACGGGACGCGAGCCGCCGAAGCTTCGGCAGGGGGCGCGAGGGGAGAGATCGGTCGGTCCGTGTCGGTTCTTCCCGCGGAAATCGGGTTCGTCGACTCATGGTCGTTGGTCGGCACGCCCTGCGCTTCCGGGTTCAACAGGGTGTAGAGAAAGTATGCGAGATCCGCGGGAGAGACCGGCAGAGCGCTCGCGGCCAGCTGCTCGCAAAGCGCCCGGTGGAGATCGAGGATCGAGGGGCGCTCCTCGGGCGCTCCGAAGCAGCGTGTGAGCAGGCCGTTCGTGTCGGCGGTGAACCCGTCCTGCGCCGGGAACGGGGGACTCGCGGACGTGATGACCGGTCGACGGCAGGTGAGAAGCTCGATAAGCAGCACTCCGACGGAGTAGGCGTCGCTCGCCGGCCCGGTCCGTCCGGTCTCTCGCGCTTCCGGCGCCGCGTACGGAGCGACGTCCCGGGCGAGCCGGCCCCGCATAACCGAAGGGAGCACGGCGTCGGCGAGACCGAATCCGCCAAGACGAACCTCGGCGTCGATCGAGATCGACACGAATCCCGGCCACACGAGACCGTGGCGGATCGGTTCGCCGTCCTTCGGGGACAACCACGCGTATTCGAGCGCAGCGCAGACGCGCTCCGCGATCAGCAGCGCAAACGGCGCCGGAAGGGAGGTCCCGGCGGAGCGCAGCCGCAGCATGATTGCGTCGAGAGTGAAGCCCGCTCCCTCGTACCAGGCATAGTAGGGCGAGCCGTCAGCCACCGCGAGTTCCGCCTGCTGAACGATCGCCTTGTGCGAGAGATGCGCAACCGTCTCGCCGTGCCGCGCGATCGCGGAAAAAACCGCAGGCGGAGACAGCTCCGGAGACTGCAGGATGCGGAGCCGGACGAAGCGCTTCTCGTCCGTCGCGTGGAGCGAGCGAAAAATCGTGCCGAAGCTGTCTTCCCCGAGGGCGCGCACCAGAAGGTGAGCGCCGAGTCGTCGCGGTTGAAAAGCTCCGGATGTCATGACGTTCCTCGGCGGCGGGCGCGAGAGGTGAGTGGCGGGGACCATCCCCGGGGACTCTCGACCGCGGAACTACCGCCGGCCGGCCGATTGTAGGACATCGCCGCGTAAGTCTCAGATCTCAAGGGAGAAATGGACGGAAAACGTAAACGAACGCTCGGAAAAAACACAACCCGTGGAGGGTCGTCCGCCCCATGACGCTATTAGTGGCCTCATTCTGTACGGCTCCGTACCCTTCGAGACGCAGAGTCAGCGGGGCGGGAGGAGATCTCACTCCCCGAGTTTCACCAGATCTGACATCTCTCGGCACGAACCATGGGATCGCCCGGCTTGCAGGCGAACGCGCGGGCGAACTCAGGCATATTCGAGGGCGCGCCGATCGCCCGAAAGCGGTCGAGGGGGTGCGGATTCGTGTTCACGATCAGCCGGGCGAACTCGGGGCGGTCGTTTGCAGCCCACACCCGCGCCCAGTTGATGAAGAAGCGCTGGTCGTCCGAGAGCCCGTCGGTCGGCCCCGGTTTGCTTTGGCCCTCGAGACTCTTCTGATACGCGCGGTAGGCAATCGAAAGGCCGCCGAGGTCGGCGATGCTCTCGCCTAAGACGAGCTTTCCGTTTAAGTGCTGCTCGCCCTCGAACTTGTAGCCTTCGAACTGATTTTCGACACAGGTCGCGCGCTGCTGGTAATTCTTGAGGTCCTCGTCGGTCCACCAGTTTTTCAAATTCCCGTGCGCATCGAACTTGCGGCCCTGGTCGTCGAACCCGTGCGTCATCTCGTGGCCGATGACGGCCCCCATGCCGCCGTAGTTCACGGCGTCGTCCGCGTTCTTGTTGAAGAAGGGAGGCTGGAGGATGCCCGCCGGGAACACGATCTCGTTCAAGAGCGGGTTGTAGTAAGCGTTGACGGCCGGGGGTGTCATCCCCCAGTCGGTGCGATCCACGGGCTTCCCCACTTTCGCGAGGTCGCGGGCCCACTCGAAGCGCGTGGCACGCATCACATTCACGACATAAGGGCCGCGGTCGATCTGGAGGGCCGAGTAGTCCCGCCACTTGTCGGGGTAGCCGATTTTCGGATTGAACGCGTCGAGCTTGGCGAGCGCCGCCTTGCGGGTCTCCGCCCCCATCCAGGACAGAGTCGCTAGATCGTCCCGCAACGCGGCGATCAGGTTGCGCACCATCCTGTCGGCGCGCTCCTTGGCCTCCGGAGGGAAGTACTCCTGGACGTAGATTTTTCCGAGGGCGAATCCGAGCTGCCCGTCCGTGGCGCGCACGCAGCGCTTCCAGCGCGGCTGAATTTTTTCCGTCCCCTGGAGAATCCGCTGATTGAAATTGAAGTCTTCTTCCACGAACTTCGACGAGAGAGCGGGCGCCGCGGTCGCGAGGAGCTGCCAGCGCAGGTACGTTTTCCACTGCGGGAGCGGCACGGTCTTGAGCTTCCTGTCGAGGGCCTGAAAGAACTTCGGCTGCTGGATGTTCAGGACGGAGAGAGCGGGAGGCGCCTCAATGTCATGAAAGTACGCGGCCCAGCTGAAATTCGGGGTCAGAGACTTCAGGGCAGCGGGCTCCATCCGGTTGAAGGTCGCGTCCGGATCACGCTGCTCGACGTTCGTCATCGAAACCTCGGCCAGCCCGGTTTCGATCGTCATCACGGTGCGGGCGTTCGCGGAGGCTCTGTTCGCGTGGTCCCCGGCGAGCTGAAACATCTTCGTGACGTGCGCGAGGTACTGCTCGCGGATCTTCTTCGAGGCGTCGTCCGTCTTCGTGTAGTAGTCGCGGTCGGGGAGCCCGAGGCCGCCCTGGCCGGCGGCCGCGATCACGTCCGTGCTTTTCTTGCGGTCCTGCTCCGAGCCGAACTGGAAGAGGGCATTGACGCCCGAGACCTGCAGGCGCGCCACTTCCGTCTGCAGGTCCCTGAGGTTCGCGATCTTCGCGATGCGGTCGAGCTCCGGCTGGAGCGGCTTCAACCCCTGCGATTCGATCGCGGTTTCGTCCATGCAGCTCGAGTAGAAGTCGCCGATCTTCTGCTCTTCCGTCCCCGCCTTCCACCCCCGGTTTCCGGCGCTGCGCTCGAGGATCTTGCGCAGAGCGTCGCGATTTTTCTCCGCGAGTTCCTGGAACGTCCCCCAGGCGGGGTACTCGGGCGGAATGGGATATTTCCTGGTCCATCCGCCGACGGCGTACTGAAAAAAGTTCTGGCATGCGGCCGCGCTCTTGTCCATGTCCGTCGGATCCACGCCCGGAACGGGCTTGTCCAGCGGGGGAGGAGTTGTCTGCGCCCCGAGGAATGTCGCTGCCCCAATGGCGAGCAGCGCTCGCGTCCACGTTTTCCGAGAGAGGGTTGTCGTCACGATTCCTCCTGTTTCGATTTGCAGCGGCTCGTGGGCCTGGCATCGCGGCCCGGCCTGCCGGAGACGGGTTCAATGACTCCTAAGCGCCCGCCGGAGAAAAGTTGCCCGGGAAGAATCTCTCCGCGGAACTTGCGCGGCTGGTGGCGCGGCCCCTGCTGTATCGGCGGCCAGAAGGACGGACGCACCGCTCCGAGAGTCCGGGACGCTCCGCGCGAAAGTCGTCGTCGGCGTCGATCCTCGCGGAAGCGTTGCCGGAACGCGTTGCGCGGCGGTCGGTCGTGCCGCCCAGCCGCCGCGCTGGCTTGAAGAGTGAAAAAAGAGGCGGGCCTGCACCCGCCTCTACGGTTCACTGGAGACGACTCAGAAGCGAAGTCCCGCCGACAACGAGAAGGTGAACGGGCAGATTCCGGAGACCGGGCAGCTCCCCGCGTCCCGCAGATAGGAATTGACTCCCGACGCCGTTCCGAAGTTGGGTCCCTTCATCCAGTTGGCACCGGATACGGCACAACGGTTGGGGTTGCTCGGATCCCGCTGCGTGCATTCGACAGGTGTTTCCGTTTTTGGATTGAAGGCCACGAGATTGGATGCCGTTCCTCCC
>JBBQDF010000161.1:0-6578 GCA_038319475.1 Thermoanaerobaculia bacterium | reverse complement strand
CCCCTCTAAACCGCCTCCCACCTTCTCGCGATCCGCCGCGCGAGGGCGAAGAACAGGGCTGCGATACCCAACAGCACGAGGACCTGGGGCCACAGGTGCGTGAGCGGTTCCTCGCGCCAGAACACCTTCTGAAATCCGTCGATCGCCCACGCGTTCAATGTGAGTAGCCCGATCTTCTGCATGACCTCGGGCATCATGAAGCGCGGAAACATACTCCCGCCGACGACCGACATGGCGAGCACGGTCAGGTTGGAGAGGGCCACGAGCTGCATCCGCGATCGGCTGAGCGCTGCGAGGAGCAGGCCGAACGTTGACGCGGCGAGCGCAGTCGCGACGGTCATGATGAAGAAACCCGTCCAGTGCCCCCGCATCGAAAGGCCGAAGACGAGCGCGCCCCAGAGGAACATCACGGTCAGCTGGGCCGCGGCGATCCCGGCGAGGTACACCAGCTTCCCCGCGAGCAGCCTCGACATGGTCACCCGGGTCGCGAGAATCCGGTCGAGCGTGCCGGTCTCCGCTTCCTCGATCAGAGCGCCGCCCGCGCCCGCGGCGGAAAAAAGAAGGAACATCACGCCGAGGCCCGCGGCATAAAACGCGATCATCGGGTTGCCCTTCTTCTGCCCGAGAACGTCCCGCCGGGTCACTTCGATCAGGCCGGAGGGCTGGTCCGGGCCCGCGACTCCGCCGCCCGGCAGGGGACGTTCCCCGAGCTGCCGGACGTTCTCCTCGAGACTGCGGCGCTGTTCATCGGTGAGGTGGCCTCCCCAGTGGTCGAGCGCTTCGATTCCCCCCCGCGCCATCGCATCAGGCATCGCGGTCATCGCCACCTTCTGCAGCAGCCCGGCGAGGACCTGGGGCGCGACCGGGTCGCTCGGGTCCGACAGCAGAGCGAGTGTGGCGCGGTCCGTGGCGGGCCCGAAGTGGATCGCCGCCTGACCGAATCCCTTCGGCAGGACGAGCGCCACGGGAAGGTCTCCGGCCCGGACCGCGGCCTCCGCCGTCGCCGCGGTGTAGCGCTCAGACGCGCCGGAAGCGGACTTTCGGGCCTCCTGGACGTTCAAGGCGCTCTCGCCCTCGAGCGCCGCCACGAATCGCCGGGATCTCGGGCTCTGGTCCTCGTCGACGACGGCGACGCGAACGCGCGGGGTCGCCGACCGCCCGCTGCCGCGCCCGAAGATCGAGGCGAAGATCGAGAAGAAGACGATGGGCAGGATGAACGCCAGCACGAACGCCGCCCGGTCGTGGCGCAGGTTCCAGAGGCGGCTCTTCGCGATGGCGAAAATCATTCGCGCAGCTCCCGGCCGGTGAGGTTCAGAAAAACCTCTTCGAGGCTCGCCCGCTTGAGCGTCAGGTCGGCGACTTTCGTCGTCTCCGCATGGAAGGCTTCGAGCAGGTCCCGGATCTGCCGCGGCGGGTCGTCGGCGAGCAGGAGGACGCCCTGGCCGTCGACCCGCGCCCGCATTTTCTCCAGCTTTTCGCGCAGCGCCGGTCCAATCGGCCCCTCCGCCTCGATACGCACGGTCTGGTTCACTCCGAGCGTCGAGCGGACGAGCGCATCCCGGGTTCCGGCGGCGATGATGCGGCCGTGATCGATGATCGCGATGCGGTCGCAGAGGCGCTCGGCTTCTTCCATGTAGTGCGTCGTATAAACCAGAGAGACATCACGCGCCTTCAGCTCGGCGATCATCGCGTATATGCGCTCGCGCGACTGCGGGTCGACGCCGACCGTCGGCTCGTCCAAGAGGAGCAGCTTCGGAGAATGGATGGTTCCGGCCGCCATGTTGAGCCGCCGGCGCATGCCCCCGGACAGGCTGGAGGTCCGGTCGTTCGCGCGGTCCGCGAGTCCGCTCCATTCGAGGCTGCGGCCGATCGCGGCGTCGAGGTCGGCGCCCGAAAGACCCTGGTAGCGGCCGAACGTCCACAGGTTTTCCCGAGGCGTCAGGAGCGGATAGAGAGCGATCTCCTGAGGGACCCAGCCCCTGGACGCGGTCGCCGCTGGATCGTCCGGCGCATGCCCGAAGACGCGGAGCGTGCCCGAATCGGGCGTCACCCGGCCGACGACGCTCCGCACGAACGTGGTCTTGCCGGCTCCGTTTGGCCCGAGCAGGCCGAGGATCTCTCCCGCCGGCACTTCGAGGGAAGCCCCATCGAGCGCCACGATGTCGCCGAAGGACTTCTTCAGCTCCAGGGCCTGGAGCGGGAACGGCGTCATCTCCGCGATCATATTCGTCGATGCCGCGACAGCTCGGAACGCTTTCAGTACAGATGGCCAGCCGCCCAATTCCCATCATCCGATCCGCGCCAGAGCTCCGCTTCCGGCAAGCGGGTGGTCAAGCTCGCCCCGAGAGGAGTCTCCCGACCAGAGGGAGGGAGGAGCCTCTCGGGGCGGGAGCGTGAGCGAACGCTGTGAGCGGAAGCGACGTGGGGGCGGGAGCCATCGCGACCGGTGGGAGCAGGCCGGCGGTCGAGGCCGCATCCGGCCGAGCCGCCGGCCGGTGCCTTCGCGCGCACGGCGAAGGCAGCTCCCGTAGTGAACGGAGGCGACGGATTATCGCCCTCGAGCCATCTCCTCGAACCGCCGCAAGACCTCGCGCGCCGCGTCGCGCCGCGCCGCGAACGCGCTGACCGCGTCCGGAGTCGGCGCGGCGTCGGCGCTCTCGACCGCCTGCTGAAGGCGCAGGAGCGACGTCGCGGCGCGCTGGAGCGTCAGCGGCTTCTCCGTGGCGGGCTGGGACGACTCGACCGCCGGGTCGCCCGTGCCGAGGATCGCGTCCAGCGCGGCGGCGGAGGGGCCTGCCGGGGAACCCTCCCGCATCTTCCGGCCACGGGCGAGCGCGCGCGCGACCTCCATCCTTTCGGCCTCGATATTTTTCGCCAGATCGAGCTGACGCTGGAGGTCCGCGTCGTTCGCTTTGACCCGCGGGTCGCGCACGACGGTGAGCGGGGCGCTCAGGGTGCGGCCCCCGATGATCAACCGCACCGTGTAGCGGCCCGGAGGCGCCCACAGTCCCGGCGAGGCGCCGCGCCCGGTGCCGAGCTCCTCGGGAAGCGCGTACCGGAGGTCCCAGACGAACCGGTGCATCCCCGGCGAGACGTCCGGCAGAGACGCCCTGTCGACCCAATCGACAGTCGAAGTGATTTTCGAGAGGTCGGGCTCAGGCCGGGGCTCGTCGCTCGACCAGCGGCGAACGACGTTGCCGCGCGCATCGGCGATTTCCAGACGCACGGGGTCCGCGCCGCGCGTCCTCAACAGGTAGTCGATCCGCGCTCCCGTGTCCGGGTTCTCTCCGGCAGGTTCGTCCCGCGGCTCGGGCGTTCCCTGAAATGCGGCGGGATGGAGGCGCACGGCCTGGCGGGGCGAGAAGAGCCAGGCGTCGGCGCGCTCTACGGCGGCATCCAGCTGCTGCAGCGGGGTCAGGTCGTCGAGGATCCAGAACGAACGGCCATGCGTCGCGACGATCAGGTCGTTTCTCCGGATCGCGATGTCGCGGATCGAACAATGGGGCAGATTCAGCTGAAGCGGCAGCCACCGGCCCCCGTCGTCGAAGGACACGAAAACCCCGGTCTCCGTCCCGGCGTAAAGGAGCCCGCGCCGGACCGGATCTTCGCGCACCACGTTGACGAAACTTCCCTCGGGGATCCCCGCGGTGATCAGGGACCATGTCCTGCCGCCGTCCCGAGTCCTGTAGATCCAGGGCCGCAGGTCGTCGAGCCGGTGCCGGTCGACCGCCGCATAAACCGTTTCGGGCTCGAAGTGAGAAGGCTCGAGGATCCCGACTTTCGACCACGGCGTCATCGCCGCCGGTGTGACGTCCTCCCAGTGCGCGCCCTCGTCGCGGGTCCGCCAGATCAGGCCGTCGTCGGTCCCGCACCAAATCCATCCGTCGCGCAGCGGCGAAGGCGCAATCGTGTACACGACGCCACGTCGCGGACCCGGAGCGCTGCTGTTGGCCGCGTCTGCGGGCACGAGCGTCCCGGGCGTTCCGGGCGCTTCGCGCGTCAGGTCGGGGCTGATCCTGGTCCAGTGCTGGCCGCGGTCGGCAGTCCGGAAAAGAAACTGGTTCCCGAAATACAGGGCGCTCGGGTTGCGCGGCGAAAATGCGAGCGGGAGGGTCCACTCGCTGCGGTATTCCCCCGGGTGGGCGAGCGAGGGGTTCAAGTCCTGCTCCTGGAGCGTCGTCTGGTCGAATCGTCCAACGGTCCCGCCGAACAGCACGTTTGGATCCTGCGGATCGGGAGCGATGGCTCCGCTCTCGCCGCCGCCGGCGATCGGGCGCCAGTCGCGGAGCATGATGCTCGGATAGTCGGTGCGGGAAGGCACGGCGACGGCGCCGCTGTCCTGCTGTGCGCCATACAGCCAGTAGGGAAATCGGTCGTCGGTCGCCACGTGGTAGAGCTGCGCGGTGGGCTGGTTGTACCAGGAGCTCCACGTCGTCCCTCCATCGACGCTCACTACCGTTCCCTGGTCGCTCGCCAGAACCATGCGGCGCGGATCTGCAGGGTTGATCCAGAGCTCGTGGAAATCGTCGCCGGTCGGATCGCCCTTCACGGGCTGGAAGGTGGCGCCTCCGTCGGACGAACGGTAGAGGGAGGTGTTGCACACGTACACGGTGTCGGGATCCCGCGGGTCGACGGTGACCCCGCCGAAATACCAGCCTCGCCCCCAGACGCGCGCGTCCGAGGACGCCCGCTTCCACGTGACACCTCCGTCGCGCGAGGCATAAAGTCCACCCTCTTTCGCGTCCACGACCGCGTAAAGGCGAGAGCGGTCGCCGGGCGCAAATGCGAGCCCGATGCGGCCGAGCCCTTCCGCGGGAAAGCCGCCTCCGCGCACCGGCTTCCATGTGCCTCCCGAGTCGTCCGAGCGGTAGAGCCCGCTGCCCGGACCGTTCGAGGGCGGATACACGTTCCAGGGCGGCCGGCGCGTCTGCCAGAGCGCCGCGAAGATCGTCCTCGAGGGGCCGGGCGCAAACGCGATGTCAATCGCGCCGGTGTGCTCGTCGTAAAACAGAACGCGCGACCAGGTCGCGCCTCCGTCACGCGAACGGAACACGCCACGCTCGGAGTTCGGACCGTATGCGTGGCCGAGGGCCGCAACGAACACGAGGTTCGGATCGCGGGGGTCGACCAGGATGCGGCCGATCTGGCGCGTGTCGGAAAGACCGACGTGGGCCCATGTCCTGCCCCCGTCCACCGATTTGTAGACGCCGTTCCCGTAGGAGATGTCCGACCGCATGTCGGCTTCGCCCGATCCGACGTAAAGGGTCTTCGGCCGGGAAGGCGCGACCGCGACGGCCCCGATCGAGGCGATCGGCTGGGAATCAAAAATCGGCGCCCAGGTCCGCCCGGAGTTTTTCGTCTCCCAGACGCCCCCGCCGACCGCGCCGAAATAGAAATGGTCCGGCTCGCCCGGAACCCCCGTCGCCGACAGAGATCGCCCGCCGCGAAACGGTCCGACGAGGCGCCATCTCAGGCCGGAATAGAGAGAGGAATCGATCGGCTCCGCGCCCGCCGGAGAGGCGAGGGCGGCGACCGCGAGAAGCAGGGAGAGAAAGCGCACGGGCACCTCCGGCGCGGGGATTATACGGAGCGGTCGGGCGGGGGACGGGGGGCGGGAAACGGAAAACCGGAAACGGGAAACGAAACGCTCCCCTCAACCGTAGGCCGTCGTCGCGAGCCACTCCTCCACCCTGCGGACCATCTCCTCGAAGCTCGGTGCGACGAAAAGCACCTTCTGATAATCGGTCGGGTCGTAAGGGGTAGCGGCCATCACTTCGAGGTCGAATGGCAGAAGCGATGCGCGGGCGCCCAGGTCGCCGAGCTCGCCATAGGACGACAGCAGGCCCGCCCCGTACGCCTTGACCTCGCCGTCCTCCAGGGCGACTCCGAACTCGAGCGTGTACCAGTAGACGCGTTCGATCCGCTGCAGCGTCGCCGGGTCTGCGCGGAGAGCGGCGTCGCCGAAGGACCGGGAGAGGTGGACGATCTCGGGCGCGAGAAAGCTCGTCGCGTGCCCGACGAGCTCGTGGATGACGTCCGGCTCGGGCGTGTAGAGCGGCATGCTGTGGTGCCGCATGTACTGCGTCGACCGGAAAATTCCGCGGCCGAGAGCGGAGAGAAAGCCGTGTGCCGAGATCAGGCCGGCCACCGGGAGCATTTCGATTCCGGGATGCCTCGTGAGCTCGTTGACTTCCGCGAGCTGCGGCACCCATCTCCGGTCGATCGCCAGCCGTCCCGCCGCCGTGCGCCACTCCCGCACCGCTCGCGCGGCGTGGAGGGGCGTCAGATGCTCCCACACGCTGCGCCACACCTCGTGTTCCTGGTCGGTGTACGCGACGAGCGGAGGCGACATCCCTTCGCGGTGATCCAGGGCGAGCTGCGCGATCGCGTTGCGGCGCGCGCGGTAAACCCGGTCCCGGAACCCGGGATGATCGGGATTCAGGACGACCAGTTCATCCATGTCTGTATGGAACCGGGGAAAATCGCTTGTCCTGTGAGCTCATCGCCAGCTCAAAAACCTACCAGCTTCCCGGGTCGTCGGCGGGATCCAGAGTTCTTTCTTAAGGATCGACGGGGGG
>JBBQDF010000160.1:0-6595 GCA_038319475.1 Thermoanaerobaculia bacterium | reverse complement strand
GCTGATCTGTTTCCTGATCCAGAACAAATAAGCCCGGTTCTCGGGCTCCGGCGCCCGCCGGAGCCCTTTCTCCACTCCAAGACCGTCCTCGCCCGAGGACATGTTGACACCCGGAGGACACTATTCCCGGCCTCCGTGCGTACGTCTTCTGGAGGCTCCTCAACACTCCGGCGGCGTAATCCGTAGAAGCGAGGAGGCTTAACTACACGAACCAGGGGCAATCGCCAGATCGTCGCACCGGGCAGGATTATTGAAATACGGGGAGTCATGGAAAAAGTAAACGTGCAACCAAAAGCGGAACAGCCCGGCGTCTCGGCCTGGGACTTTGACTCCCTCGTGATGCCCTATCTCGACTCCCTCTACAACACGGCGTACCGGATGACCCGGAGCGCCGAGGATGCCGAAGACCTCGTTCAGGAGACGTACTTCAAGGCTTACAAGTACTACGACAAGTTCGAGGAGGGGACGAACCTCAAGGCGTGGCTCTTCAAGATCCTCAAGAACACGTTCATCAACAACTATCGCAAGAAAAAGCTCGAGCCCCGCAGCGTCGACTTCGCGGAGATCGAGGACTCTTTCGAGCGGATCGTCCGCCGCGACAACTCCGAGCAGGCGCCCGACCCGGAGTCCGAGTACTTCACCGGGGTGATGGACGAGGACGTCAAGAAGGCGCTCGAGTCTCTGCCATATGACTACCGCATGGTGGTCCTCCTGGCCGACCTCGAGGACTTCTCGTACAAGGAGATCGCAGACATCCTGGACTGCCCGGTCGGGACCGTCATGTCGCGTCTGTACCGCGGACGCAAGCTGCTCGAGAAGGCGCTCCTGAAGTACGCCCGGCAGCACGGGTACATCCGGGGCGCCGAGCCGACGAAGATGAGGACACGACCGAAGAACCCGGCCGCCTGAAGAAAGCCCTTCGCGGGCCCCGAGGGGCGGCATCAGGGTCGGGCCATGGCCCGGAATCCGGCGTCGAGAGCCCACGCTGGCCCGCCGGGCGCAGGAATTTCAGCCGTCTTCGGTTCGTTCCCCTGTCCGGAACCATGAACTGCGCCCAGGCTCGATTCCTTCTCTACGCGCATCTGGAGCGGGACATTTCCAGAGCCGAGGCCGAGGCGCTTTCCCGCCATCTTGCCGGGTGCTCCCCCTGCGAAGCGCGCGCCCGCTCGGCGCGCGGACTCGCCCAGGTGCTCCGCTCGCGGATCGAGCGGTCCCACGCCCCCGATCGCCTGAGGGAGCGCCTCCACCAGGGCGACGTCCGGCCGAGAAGATTCGAATACCCCCTGGTCGCGACGGCCGCCGTCGTGCTCTTTCTCCTGATCCCGCTGGTCGCAGACGTTTCCGGACGCCGGGAGCCGGCGCGGCAGCTCCGCGCCGCAGGAGGGTCCTCCGACCCCGTGGCCCTGGCCTCCCTCCTTGAGACGGAGGGCAGGGATGCGAAGCGATCGACCCTCGTTTCCCGGCGCATGACCGGGACTCTCGTCTGCCTCGACTGCGAATCCCGCCTGGAAGCAGGCCTTTGTCCGCTGCCGCAGGCGCGCCACGAGGCCGCGTTCTGCGCGGATAACGGCGAGTTGTGGCGGCTCATGTCGCGGGACCCTGCGCTCACGGGGAAATCAGCGGGACAGACTCTGACCGTCGAGGGAGTCGGGTTCACCCAGTCCGGGTTTCTCCGCGCGAGCCGCGTCGGGTACTAACCGTCGCCTGCCGTCGCCTTCGCTCACTCCGGGACGTGCCTTCGCGCGTGGCGCGAAGGCACCGGCGAGCGGCTCGGCCGGATGCGGCCTTCGACCGCTCGCCTCGTCCCTCCGTTCGCTGCGGCTCCCGCCCCGAGAGGCTCCTCCCTCCCTCTGGTCGGGAGACTCCTCTCGGGGCGAGCTTAGCCACGACGGTGGTGAAGCGACCTCCCTCGCCCCGCGCGCGGGGAGAGGATTGGAGTGAGGTGCGCAGGATCGGCGCATCGATGTCCTGTCCCCCCATGGTGAGGTTCGCGCTTCTGCCGAGCTGATAGCTTCTCGCGGTCATGAGGGTTTTTGCTTCGGCTCCCGCGCGCGTGGATCTTGCCGGTGGAACTCTGGATCTGTGGCCGCTTCATGTTCTGCATCCGGGGACGTTCACGATCAACGTCGCGATCGATCTTTTCGCGACCTGTCGGGTCCGGCGCTCCGACGGGGTTTTCCGGGTGTTCGCCTCGGACGGCGCGTTTGACTGCCGCTCGGCGGAGTCCGACGGCCTTCTTGCGCAGCCGCGCTCGGCTCTGGTTGGATCTCTTCTCGACGCTCTGCTGATCCGGGAGCCGCTCGAGATCGAGCTCGAGACTTCCGTCCCGATCGGGTCCGGTCTCGGCGGATCTTCCGCGCTGACCGTTGCCTTGATGGGAGCGCTCGAGCGGTTCGCGCCCCGGAACCTCGCCGGGGTCGACCGTGTGGATTTCGTGCGGGACGTGGAGACGCGGGTCCTCGGAAAGCCCGCCGGAGTGCAGGACTACTATCCCGCCCTCGCCGGCGGTCTTCACACGATCGAGTTCCTGCCGGGCGCGACGCGCGCCGCCAGAGAAGACGTGGAACCCGCGGTGTGGGAACGGCACTTGACGCTCTTTGACACCGGTGCGGCGCATTCCTCCGGGCTGAACAACTGGGAGGTCCTGCGGGCAAGGCTCGAAGGCGATGCGGACGTAACGCGCGAGATCGAAGCGGTGCGGCGAGCGGCGGCTTCGATGGCGACCGCCGCCGCGAGGCGCGACTTCGAGGCGATGGGATTGGCTCTCGCCAGCGAATGGGAAGCGCGCCGGCGGCTGGCGCCCGTCGTTTCGACGCCGTTGATCGAGCGCGCGATCGCCGCGGCCATCGTGGCGGGAGCCTGGGGGGGCAAAGCGTGCGGTGCCGGGGGAGGAGGCTCCGTCGTTTTTCTCTCGCCCGCTGGAGCGACGTCGCGCGTGCGCCGTGAGCTCGCCGCTCTCGGAGTTGGACGAGTCGTTGCCGCCGGCGTCGTCTCGCGAGGTCTCGAGGTGCAGCTCGAAAGGGAAGAGGGTCTCTGAGACACGTAGAGGTTCAGACCGTCTCCATCCACGCGACGCAACGTTCGAGCTCCGGGCGCATGGCGCCCGGCGACTCCGCCCGATGCCACTGTCCGTGGCCCGGCAGCACCCACTCGAACGAGTAATCCAGAAGACGCTCCATCGAGCGGGTCTGCTCCTTCCACGAGTACCAGCACGCGTCGCGAAAGGCGACGAGCCCGTTCCGGCGCCGCGACCAGGCGACGTGATCGCCCGTGAAGAGGAACCGGTTCCGGTAGAGGAGGACGGCGTGTCCGCGCGTGTGGCCCGGCGTCGGAATGGCCAGCAGGTCACCGGCCAGCGCGACCGGATCCGTGCCCGCGAGAAACAGCTCGACGCCCGAGGTCCCCGCGGAACGGTCGGCCTCGTGGAGCACCCGCTCGCAGGAAAATCGCCGGCGGAAAGCGGCATGGTCGGCGACGTCGTCGCGGTGAGTCAGGAAGAGCGTCGACACCCCGCCTTTTTGCTCGAAGTCCTTCAAGAGGTGCGCGACGGCGCGCGGCGAATCGACGAGGACGTTTCCCTCCGGCCGTTCGATGAAGTAGCTCCACGCACCGAATGAGTCCTTCGACGTGAATCCGCAGAAGGAGACGTTGTCTTCGACGGTCTCGGGAAAGGCCTCGATTCCATCCCGCGCGTCCTCTTTCGGCGAGGTCCCGATCGAACCGGTGGGGCAGGCGACCAGCGCCATCAGCGCGCGGCGCCTCTCGACCTCGTCCGCGGGCTGGCGCGCCACGAACGAGTGGTCGGATGCCTCCGCGAAGACGGAAGGCGCGATGCGGCGGCAGGCGTCGCAGTCGATGCACGTCCGGTCGACGTAGAACGCCCCTTCCGCGTTGTCCTCCCAGCGCTCTTGACGATTCGCCATCAAATTCTCTCCAGGTCCGCCACGGTGCGCTCGCCAGGAGCGTTTCCGGTGTTGACGGTGGTCCTCGGCTCGATGAGAAGGACGTGCGTCTCTACATCGGCCATCGGCTTGTGCTCGACGCCTTTGGGCACGATCAGGAACTCGTTCTCGCGCAGGTCGACGTCCCGGTCGCGAAAGCAGATCCGGAGCCGCCCCTTAACGACGAGGAACATCTCGTCCTCGTTCTCATGGGAGTGCCAGACGAATTCCCCGAGCACCTTGACGACCTTGACGTGGTTCTCGTTCAAATCTCCGACGATCTTCGGCGTGAAGTGCTCCCGGAAGAGGGCGAGCTTCTCGGCCAGGTTGACCTTTTCCATACAAAACATATGCCCTGGGAAGTGATCGGGTTTCAACCGGGCAGAGCCCGGAATGCGACTCGAAGGACTCCCTAGCCGCGCCCCGCGCGCAGCGCGGAAAGGACGCGGCGTCGTTTTTGGGGGCGCGCGTCCCACGCGCCCCCAAAAATGCTAAAAGTTCGCGCCTCGTGACCCCGCGGTAAAGGTGACCTCAGGGCCCCATAGCCCGAGTGTCTTAAATTCAGTCCTACATTCTCCCTGGTTCCGGGATACCCAGAAGGTCCAGGGCTCGGGCCATTTCGCGCCGGAAGATTCTGGCTACGGCGATCCGGCGGTTTCGGATCCCGGCGTCTGACTCCTGGAGGATCGGGTGGCGGTGGTAGAACTGGTTGAAGCTCTGAGCGAGCGTGAATGCGTGCCGGGCGAGGGTCGAAAGCTCCAGCGTCTCGACCGCCCGCTCGGCGACTTCGGGTAGCGACGCGGCGCCTA
Organism: Thermoanaerobaculia bacterium; assembly: GCA_038319475.1. GTDB lineage: Bacteria > Acidobacteriota > Thermoanaerobaculia > UBA5066 > Gp7-AA6 > JALYUA01. The sequence goes on along the minus strand of JBBQDF010000160.1, from coordinate 1,845 downwards.
AGAGCAGCGCCCACAGATCGTCCTCCCATTCTCCCTCGGGAGCGGCCGCCGCGATGCCTTTCTCTTCCAGCTTTCGGAAGATGTTGCCGGCGCGCACCAGCGAGTACTGGAGGTACGGCCCGGTGTCCCCTTCGAGGTTGAGCGCCTCGTCGAAGTCGAAGGCGATGACCTTGTTGCGACCGAACTTCAGCAGGAAGTATCGGAGCGCGCCAACGGCGATCGCACGGGCGTCGGACTCGGCCTCCGCGCCTTGACCTTCCCCGCGGCGCTTCTGCACCTCGCGCCGGGAGCGTTCGAGGAGCAGCTCGACCAGGTCGTCCGCTTTCACGCCGAGCCCCTTTCGCCCGGACATCTCGACGTACGGCTTCTTCTCGTCCTCCGCGGAGAGCCGGTACTCCTCCCCGAAACGCTCGGCGAGTTCGCGGGCGGCCGCCGGCGACAACGCGACGATCTCGTAGGAGAAGTGTGCGCTGCGGTCCGCCTCGGAAACGAACCCGAGGACGCGCAGGCCTTCGCGGACGACTTTCTGGGGATAGGACTGCCGGACGTCGATCACGTTGACCACTCGCTGCGCGTTGCCGAAGGGCGGAGCGCCGGTTTCGCCTCCCTGGTGCGCCGTTCTCCACACCGCATGCCGCCGCACGGTTTCCGGGATCTCCTCCGGGTGCACCGTTCCCGAGTCCCACGCGGAGGGAAAGGGGACGTAATCGAAATCGATCCCGAGGAGCCCGAATTTCCAGAGCTGGTAGGCGATGTCCTTGGCCGTGTAGGTGACGGTCCCGTTCGAACGCACGAGGATCTTGTCCGGCTCTTCCATCCCCGCGAAGCCCTCGGATTCCGAGAGCCGCAGGACCCAGCAGCCCGCGTGCTTGCCCCCCGTTTCGAGGATTACGGCCCCGGAGCCGCGCAGCATTTCGAAAGCGCGCGACCAGAAGTTCTTCTTCAGGATGTCGCTCTCCCGCGGGAGCAGGTCATAGGCGATCCCGATCCGGCCCATCGTCGCGAGGTGCGCGGAAGACACGGCGTGCGCGACAGCGGCCGCGATCCGGGCCACTTCGTTGTCCCCGTCTTCGATGGCGTGGAGCACTTCCGACCGCCAGGCTTTCGTCTCGGGGCGCGCCTCGTACGTGCGGCCCACCTCGGCGTAGAGATCCCAGCAGAGGTACGCGAACCCCTTCGGATTGGGATCGCCACCCGGAAGGCGCGCGTCACGGATGGCGGCGCGTGCACTTTCTTCCGTGCGAATACCGCCGAGATGCATCATGCCCGCGACGACGTCGGCCACCTGCACCCCGGTGTCGTCGAGGTAGTTCTGGACCTCGACTTCTTCGCCGAGAAAACGGAGCGTTCGCACGAGCACGTCGCCGAGCACCGCGTTGCGCAGGTGCCCGATGTGCGCCGCCTTGTTCGGGTTGATGTTCGTGTGCTCGACGACCGTCTTTCCGCCTCGCGTTGCGGGAGCGGGCGCAACGTCGCTGAGCGACGCGGCGAACGCCGGCCGCGCGAGTGACGCGTTGACGTATCCGCCACCCTCGACGCGGACTCCGGCAATTCCGGCGGGCAGCACGACCGCCCCGGCAATCTCCGCCGCGATCGCGCGCGGCGCTTTTTTCAGCGCCTTCGCGAGATCGAACGCGACCGGGGACGCCAGATCGCCGAGAGCGACTTTCGGCGGACGCTCCACCACCACGCGATCGATCTTTCGTCCGTAAAGCGAGAGCGCGGCATCGTTCAACGCCCGCCCGTACGCTTCGCGGAAGTCCTCGAGCGTCGGGGCGGGCATGGGGGCGGAGTATAAAACGTCGCCTTCGCTCACTGCGGGACGTGCCGTCGCGCCGCGAACGG
>JBBQDF010000159.1:0-6597 GCA_038319475.1 Thermoanaerobaculia bacterium | reverse complement strand
GAGGACGGAGAAGGCGACCGCGGGGTTCACGGCGGCGCGATCCGACAGCCACCGTCGGGCGAGGCTGGCGGCTTCCTTCGCGAGCTCCGAGTCTCGGCCCCTTCCGGCGACGAGGGAGAGGAGCGAAGGCCGAAGCAGCTGCGCGTCTTCGCTCTCTCCCGGCGATGGCCGCCACCCGAGCGCCCGGGCCCTTTCCCCGAACGACGCACGCAGGAATCGCTCGTAGTTGGGACGCACGGAGTCGGCGACGAGATTGTCATCGACACCGTGGGCGATCTTCATCAGCGTCGAGACAACCTCCCGGTGCGAATCTCCTGAGAACGCGGGGACGAGGGCGAGAGCCCTCTCGACGGCGAGCTGGCCCGTCTCGGCGAGCGCCGCGACGTCTCCGAGCACGCCAACGCGTTCCGCCGCCGTGAGCGATCGGGCGCCGCCCCGCAGCAGCCGGTTCAAGAGATCGCCCCCGTAAAGCACCCGGTAGTAGCCCACCTCGCCGGCGTTGGCGAGCACCCAGTCGGGACACCCTTTTGCCTCCGGCAGTGGAAGCTCGCCCGAGGAAGCCGTCAGAAGGACGCATGCCCGCCCATCGCCCGAGGCGGCGCCTCCGTAGCGGGCGCAGACGGGAACATGCCAGCGGCCGGTTGAAGCCGCCATTCCTTGCGGGAGAAGCCGCCGCTGCCGAAGCCCGATACGCGGGGGCGCTCCCGGGGCGCAACGCAGATCCGCGGTGACGAGCGGGAACCCGGGCTGGTCGAGAAAGGTCGAGAAGGCGCGCCCTATCCCGGGACCGCCGGCTCCCTCCAGGGCGGAGAGGAAGTCTGCGGAGGTCGCGTTTCCGTGCGCATGCGCGGAGAGGTATCCGCGTATTCCCGCCCGGAACTTCTCGGGACCTACCCAGCTCTCGAACATGGCGAGAACGGAGCCTCCCTTTCCGTAGCTGATGTTGTCGAACGCGTTATCGATGTCTCCCGGCGAGAGAATCGGCTGCCGGATCTGCCGGGCGCTCAGGAGCGTGTCGTTATCCAGAGTCGCTGAGCGCGTCGCGACGTCGGCGACCTCGCTCTCCCACTCGGGCTTCCACTCCCGGAGAATTCGCGCGGCCATCCAGGTGGCGAAAGACTCGTTCAACCACGTGTCGTCCCACCACGCGAGGGTCACCAGGTCGCCGAACCACTGGTGCGCTGTCTCGTGCAGCGAGACGCTCGCCCAAACGCGCCGGAAGCTCGCCGTCTCTTCCGACGACCGCGCCAGAAAGAGGTTCTCATTCCAGGTGATGAGACCCGCATTTTCCATCGCGCCGAAGCGCGCCGTCTGCGGGATGACGAGGGCATCCAGCTTCTCATAGGGATATGGAATCCCGAAATACGACTCCAGCCGGTCGAGGACCTGTCCCGAAGTTTTCGACGCCCAGCCAGCCTCCCCGGCACGGCCGCGGGGCACGAAAAGGTGCAAGGGAACCGAGCTCCTGCCGGCCCGGCCCGCGTCGACGATGTCGAACGGCCCCACCCCGAACGCGACGAGGTAGGCGGGAAGCGGCTTCGTGACGGCAAAGGTCACGACGCGGACACCCTCGGGAGCGTCGGTTTCACTCGCGACCGGAGCGTTCGAGACCGCGAGGTTTCCCCGCGGGATCGCAAGCGTGAGTTGCCATGGGACCTTGTAAGAGGGCTCGTCAAAGCACGGAAACGCTCGGCGGGCATCCGTCGCCTCGAACTGGGTGAAGGCGTACCAGTCTTCGCCCACCTTCTGCCGGAAGACCCCCGTCGTATCGGTCGGCTGGATCTTTCCCCGATACGAGATCCGCAGACGGGCGGCGCCGCGGGCGGCGGGGCGATGGAATGCGAAACCCAGGAAGTCGTCCCCTCCCGGAAGAACCTTCCCGCGAGAGGTCTCTCCGCCCTGCGTCAAGGCCGCCTCCTTGACGGCGAGCTCCCGCGCGTTTAACCAGAGGACGGACGTCGAGCGGTCGAAGTGCAGATCGATCTCGAGCTCGCCCTCGAAGGTGTCTTTCGAAGGATCGATCGTCAGCAGGGCGGAATATCGAACGGGTGAGACCCCGGACGGCAGGCGCAGTGTCGGGGCGACGGCGGCGCTCGAGGCCCCCGGCCGAGAGGACGTGCGCGCCTTCGGCGAAGGCGTCGCCGGGGTCTGTCCCGCAGCCGAAACCGCGGAGCTCGCAAGAAAGGCAACCGCAAGCCTTGTCCAGAGGGGGAATCGGTGACGCGGCATCGGACCTCCCTGCTGCTCCGCGGGACGCCCGTCGGAAGCTGGCAGCAGATCTTAGCGCCCGTCATCAGGAATGAGTTGTCAGTTTTCAGTACTCCATTCTCCGTTTTCAGTTGCTGATCAGCGCAACGCCCCGACGACCGGGTAGACCAGTCGAGACCTTGCTTTAATGAGCCGCTGCTCCGTTTCCCTCCCGGGCTTCTCGAACTCCACGTCCAGGACCGGGTGCAGCTCGAAGCCGCTTGCCGCGGCGCCGGGCTGAAAATGCGTGAAGTCGAAAAACCCGATGCCCGTCACGACCACGGGCCATCCTCCCCGCGGCTTGTCCCGCGCGCCGGTCGTGACGGCCGAGCGGGCGCGCCGGAGGCGCTCTTCGAAGCCGCTCCCCCGCGCCTCTTCCGGATCCGGGATCTCCACGACCATCGTCTGATCGGGCGCAGACGGGTCCGCGATCACCAGGTGGAGGTCGCGGTCGAGCTGCCAGTGCACCGCGATCAGGCGGGCGTGGACGCGGTAGATCGTGGTCTCCGCGGGGGAGAGGCGCGCGTCCTCCGGCAGCGGGCCGGCGGGACGCGGCAGCGCCCGCAACGCCGCTACGGACGTCTCGACCGGCGACGGAACGACGCGGCTTCGCGTGTCGTCCGTCAGCGTCTTGATCTTCCACCGCTTGTGCGCAAAGTAGTGCTCGAGCGCGAAAAACAGTACCAGGAACTCGATGACGAGCAGGGAGATGAACGGGGTCCTGGAGCCGCGGCGCGCCATCCCGCGGAAGTCTGTCATTGCTGGCGGGGAGGGTTTGGCGTTCAGCGGTGAGTTGAGGGCCGAGGGCTCACGAAAACCCCGCGCCTTCCCGGGCCGATCACGCGGAGCGGATCGTTTCGAGCTCCCGCTGCATCCGCTCCCGGACTTCGACGGCGGCCGCGGCGATCGCGGTCTCCCCTTCTCCGACGATGACCGGATCGAGGACGCGGATCGGAAGGCGTCCCGGCCGCGCGATGAACCGCGTGGTATCGACGATCGCGCGAAGAGGCGCCGCGACGACGGGAACAACCGGCACGCCCGCCGCGGCGGCCAGACGAAACGCGCCCGTCTTGAAGGGCAGCAGCTCCGGTCCCGTGTTCCGGTGCCCCTCGGGCATGAACCATACGGAGACGCCCTCGTCCCGGAGCCTCCGCGCGGCCGCCGCGAGCATCTCCCGCGCCGCCTCCGAGTTGCCGCGCTCGATCACCAGGTTCCCCGAGCCGCGAAAGAACCAGCCGAAGAGCGGGATCTTCGAGATCTCCCGCTTCCCGACAGCGACCGTCATGCGCGGCACGATCGATCCGTACACCAGGAGGTCCATGATGCTCTGGTGGTTGGAAACGAAGACGCACGGGCGGGACGCCGATAGCCGCGCCGCGTCGACTTCGATCCTCCACCCCATCATCCGGACGATCGGAACGCAGAAGAAACGGGCGAAGAGAAAGACGTTGTTCCGGTTGCCGTGGGTGACGAGAATCCCGACGAGACCGGCCGCGGAACAGAGAAAAAACCAGATCCCTCCGGCGAGAAAGCCGAGCAGGAACGCCGCCCGCCCGAGCAGAGTCTTCAGGCCGGCTGCCCGTGCTTTTGCCGCATGGACTCGTTCCAAGATTCCGACTCTCCCCGCGGAATCGAGATCGACCGCCACCTCGGCCCCGCGAAATGCTTCGCGAGAAAGACGATCTGCCCCGCGTGGTACGCAAGGTGCGCGAGGTGCCGGTTGATTGCGCCCATCACGGTGTGCGGCTCGGAGTTAATCGTGATCTTCCTTCCGAGATCGTCAGCCGTCAGAGGCTCGAGGGCGGAAAGCGCGAGTGCCCAGGCCGCTTCCCAGCGCCCCATCAGGTCCTCGCGGCTCTCGTTCTCCGGGAGAAACTCGCGGTCGCGCTGCCGGTCGGGCTTGTCTCCATCGGACGTGAGGAAGTCGGTGAAGCGCGAGCGCATGTTTCCGCAGAGATGCTTCAACACGAGCGCGATCGAGTTCGACTCCGGGTCGAGCGCGCGGAAGAAATCGCCGTCCTCGACCTGTTCGAGCGCGCGCTCGACCAGTTTCCTGTGGCCCCGCAGCCGCCGGAGGGCGTCCGGCAGGTACCCGGCGAGCGCCTCCCTTTCGGAAAGGGACGGGCCGGCGGTCACGCTCCCGCCTTCGTCTTGATCGGGTAGGCGGGGCGCACCGGCGCGGACGCCGGATGTTTCGCGAGCTCGTCCATCACGACCGAGATCGCCTTCTCGAGCTGAGGGTCCCGGCCCGCGATGACGTCGGCCGGCGTCTGCTCGACCTCGATGTCGGGAGCCACGCCCTCGTTCTCGACGATCCATCCTTTCTCGGCGTCCCAGATCGCGAGGTTAGGCGCGGTGATCGTGCCGCCGTCCATCAGGAGGGGAAAGCCGAGGACCCCGACGAGCCCTCCCCATGTCGGCTGGCCGATCAGGGTTCCGACGTGGAACTTCCGCCACATCCAGGGGAGAAGGTCCCCTCCGGACCCCGCGTTCTCGTCGATGATCATCGCCTTGGGTCCCTGGATGGAGGCGCTCGGCGTTTTCATGTCGGCGCCGTACCGCATCGCCCAGTACGCGATCAGCGGTTTCTGCAGGAGGTCGACGTAGTAGTCGGCGACGCTCCCGCCGCCGTTGTAGCGCTCATCGAGGATCACCGCGTCCTTGTGGGCCTGCGGGTAAAAGTAGCGCTTGAAATAGGCGTGGCCGAGGCTCGCGGTGTTCGGGACGTACACGTACGCCACGCGCCCGCCGGTCGCGGCGTCCACCTTGCGGATGTTCGCTTCGACCCAGTCACGGTTGCGGAGAGCGGCTTCCGTGGCGATCGGAACGACCGTCACGGTGCGGGCGCCCGACCCGTCCGGGTTCGAGCTGACCGTGATCTCCGTCAGCTTTCCGGAGGTGTTTTCGAAGAAGCTGTAGAGGTTCGCCGGTGGCTTCACGTCGCGCCCGCCGACGGCGAGGAGGTACTCGCCCGCGCGGACGTTGACGCCCGGCTCCGTCAGGGGAGATCGGAGCTCGGGGTTCCAGTTCAATCCCCCGTAGACCTTCCTGAAGCGGTATCGCCCGTTCTCGATCGCGTAGTCCGCTCCGAGCAGCCCGCCGGGGACGGCCGTCGGCTCCAGGAACCGGTCGCCGCCGCCGCCCCGGTGGTGCCCGACCGAGAGCTCGCTGCACATCCACTGGATGACGCGGTTCAGATCGTCGCGCACCACGACGTGAGGCAGAAAGGCCGCGTACTTTTCCCGCATCGCCTTCCAGTCGACCCCGTGCATCTTCGGGTCATAAAAGTAGTCGCGGTTGATCCGCCACGCCTCCTGGAAGATCTGCGGCCACTCCTGCCGCGGGTCGATGCGCACCTCGAGCGCGTCCATCTTCACCTTCCCCTCGGAGGTGTCGATCTTCTTCGTCGAGGACGCCGATATCCCCCACGCCTCCTTGACGCGGTACAGGATCTTCTTGCCGTCCGCCGAAACCTCGAATCCGTCCGCCTCGGCGAGCAGGGTCTCCGTCTTGCGATCCTTCAGGTCGAACCGCTGCAGCGCCTTTTTCTGGTCCACCCCCCGGAAATAAAAGATCTGTCCGGCCGGGCCGGCCTGCAGGTTCGACAGCTCGGCCGCGGGAACCGGCAGGTCGAGGATGCGGTACTCGAGCCCGTCGCGGTCGATCGTGACCCGCTCGACGGGCGGAGGCGTGCGCGGCTTTTCCTCTCCCGGCTTGTCCGCCGGCAGCGAAGAGGAAGCCGCCGCGGCCGGCTTCTCGTCTTCCGCCGTGACGCCCTTCTTGTTTTCCTCTTTCCCCTTCTGCTCCTTCTGCTCCTTCTCCCGCCGCGCTTCGGGAGTCAGCTTCTCCTCGTCGCTCTCCTTGACGAGCGGGGACGGCAGGTCCTTCCGGAGAACGGCCATGTAGATCGAGCGCGTGACGCGGACGTCCTCGTTCTCCATCGAGAACCAGTTACGGACGGGCCCGGCGTTGGTCGAGGCGAGAAAGTAGAGGTACTTGCCGCTTTTGTCGAAGACCGGCTCCGAGACGTCCGAGAGCCCGTCGGTGACCGCGAACGCCTTGTCCTGCTCGAGCGAATACGCGTACACCGTCTGGATGTAGGTGCGGTTGGCGAGCGTGTACACGATCCAGCGCGAATCGGGAGACCAGGCGGGCCAGACCGTCTTGCTCGGGCCGTACAGGTATTCGGAGCCGACCTTTTTCACCGCCCCGCTCGAGAGGTCGATCCAGAAGACGCTCCACGAATTGTCGGTGAACGCGATCTTGCGGCTGTCCGGCGCCCAGACCGGCCGGTCGTAGTAGCCGGCGCCCGGCAGCTTGAAGCGCGAGGGCTCTCCCCTGCCGTCCTGG
>JBBQDF010000158.1:0-6626 GCA_038319475.1 Thermoanaerobaculia bacterium | reverse complement strand
GCGAGCCTCCGACTCCGGGCGGCACGAGGCCGCCCCTCCAGGACCCCGTTCCGTCATCGCCTCCCGCGGAAGAGCCGCCGACGAAGCCGCCCGCGGAAGATCCGCCGCGGCCCGGAGATCCGCCGCTCGAAAAGCTCCGCTGACGCGGCCGATCGGAAGAGAATTCCGATCGAACTCCGGGCGCTCCTGCTATCCTGCGCGCCAACTTGAGCCTGGCGTCATCGCTCCTGCGCCGCAAGTCTCTCGACGCCCTCGTCGCGGAGACGGAGGAACCCGGGCACAAGTTGAAGCGCGCTCTGGGCCCCTGGAACGTGGTCGCGCTCGGCGTCGGCGCGATCATCGGGGCCGGAATCTTCGCCACGATCGGCACCGCCGCCGCGGGGGACGCATCGCGGCCGGGCGCCGGACCCGCCCTGATCCTGTCGTTCGTCCTGACGGCGGCAGTCTGCGGGTTCACCGCGCTCTGCTACGCCGAATTCGCCTCGATGGTGCCGGTCGCGGGTTCCGCCTACACCTACTCGTACGGCACGCTCGGAGAGCTCGTCGCCTGGATCATCGGGTGGGACCTGATGATCGAGTACGCGATCGGCAACGTGGCCGTCGCGATCTCGTGGGCCAACTACTTCAACACGTTCCTCGAGGGCTTCGGCATCAGGATTCCGCGCTGGTTGGCCGTCGACTACCAGACGGCGCTTTCGAAAATGCCCGACGTCGTCGCGGGCGCGCCGCACATCTTCGGGATCCCGATCATCGTGAACATCTTCGCGGTGATGATCGTCACGCTGATCACGATCGTCCTCGTCTGGGGGATCAAGGAGTCGGCCAACTTCAACTTCTGGATGGTCGTGATCAAGCTGCTGGTGCTCGGCTTTTTCGTGATCGTCTGCTTCAAGTACGTCAAGCCCGCGCACTGGCACCCGTTTGCCCCGAACGGGTTCCAGGGGATCGCGTCCGGCGCCGCGATCGTGTTTTTCGCCTATATCGGGTTCGACGCGGTCTCGACCGTCGCCGAGGAGTGCCGCAATCCCAAGCGCGACATGCCGATCGGGATCATCGGCTCGCTCATCCTCTGCACGGTGATCTACGCCATCATTGCGGCGGTCTTCACAGGCCTGATCCCCTACTCCGCGCTGACGAATACGCTTTCGACCGAGCAGGCGGAGCCGCTGACGCTGGCGATGAGGTTTGCGGCCATGCCGAACTGGATGGTCGGAGTCGTCGCGTTCGGATCCGTGGTCGCGCACACCGCCGTGCTGCTCGTTTTTCAGATGGGTCAGCCCCGGATCTTCTTCGCGATGTCCCGCGATGGCCTCCTTCCGGCCTGGTTCGCGAAGGTGCACCCCCGGTTCAAGACGCCGCACGTCGCTACGATCATCACGGGAGTCTTCGTCGGGATCGCGTCGCTCTTTTCTTCTCTCGACGAGATGGTCAACCTGACCAACATCGGAACCCTCTTCGCGTTTCTCCTCGTCTGCATAGGGATCATCATTCTTCGCGTCCGCGAGCCCGACCGCGAGCGCGGCTTCCGCGTGCCGGGCGGCACGTGGATGCTGCCGCTGATGGGAGCGGCGTCCTGTGTCTTTCTGGCGCGCTACCTGCCGCGCGAGTCGTGGTGGCGGTTCGGGATCTGGCTGGCGATCGGAATCGTCGTGTACTTTCTCTACGGGTTCAGGCACAGCCGCCTGAGGACGCATCCCGAAGAGCGCGGAAAGTAGTCGAAGCGGAATCGGTAATCGGGAATCAAGTAGACGCTGAACGCTCAACGCTCAACCGGTTCCCATCTTCAACTCTCAACCCTCAACTCTCAACTTCCCCAGCTCATCTCCACCTGTTACCCTGCGAGCCGGAGGTCTCAGATGGCAAAACGTCTCCCCATTTTTTTCGCCGCCGCGCTGGCCCTCGTTCTCGCATCGCCGCTTTCGGCCGAGCTCCTCACGAAGAAATTCGACTGGTCTCCCGTCGGGGGGATCCAGAGAGTCGACATGCAATTGAACGACGTCGCGGTCTCGGAAATCCGATTCGATCTCGGCGACACCGTCGCGCCGATCCGGGTCTCGAGCGCCAAGGCTGTCGTGCGTGTCGACAACAACTCTCAGATGGATCAGGAAGTCGGGGTCGCGATCGCGGTGTTCGACGCCGAGGGCAACCTCGTCGCGGCGGGCGACGGCGGCAACAAGGTGGGCGATCTGAACAAAGGCGACCGGAGCGAGTTCACCCTTCACTTTTCGTACGTGTACCGGAACCTCCGTTCGGCGCGGTCGTTCCTCATCACGATCGAGACGAAGACCAAGGGCGGCGGCAAAGCGAAGTGGGCGCCGAGACCCACGCCGACGTCGTAGGAGCCGGCGGGGGCCGCCAGTTGCCGGTCAACGACTGGTAAATCCCGGAACGTCGCGCCCCGAATACCCGGTCAGCTCGGCGTAGCCCTTGCCTGTCAGTGGTTTGCCACCGCGCCGCCCTGTGAGGCGGCAGGCGCCTTCCCAGTACGTGACGCCGGTCGAGCGGCCGGTGACGAGCTCCTGGTCGGCCACGAGAGGATCGACCCGCAGAGCGAGCGAAAGGCGGGGGATTTCTATTTCCCAGCCGGAGGGATAGACGCCCTTCGATCTCGGAGATCGCCATTGGGCAACGGGCTGAAAGCGCACCTCCTCCCAGGCCAGAGCGACGGGGTCGCCCGCGGGCGGCACGAAAACGCCGGAAGAAAAGCGCGTGGCGCCGCCCTCCTTCGTGCGGATGCGGTAGAGCATCAGATCGCTTCCGTCGTCGAGCTGGAAGGCAAACCAGTCCCACCCGGCCGCGCCCGCCGGGAGCGCTCCGGGGCCCCACTCATGATCGAACCACGCGGTGCCCGCCACTGCCGTCCGCCGTCCGGCCTCGACGAGCGTCCCGGAAGCGGAGAGGCGCGGAATGGAAACGTAGTGCGAATACTCGTTTTCTCCGGGTCCCTTGCGCGAGAGCCCCTTGTCGCCCTGGAGAAGCGGTGGCTTGGCCGCTGTCAGGACGAGGTCGACCGCCCGGTCCTTCACCCGCAGGCGCAACCGGTGCACGCGGTCCTGCGCGCTCGCGGACCAGTTTTCATTGGAGACCTCCAGGCGCCCCTGCGCAAATTCTGCGATGCCGGGCAGGGTCAGATGCGCTTTTTCCTCGAATTCGAACGTCCGCCGGGCGCCGTCGGTCCAGGCGCCATGCGCGAGGGCGAAATCTCCGACGCGGAAAAACGTGAGCTGAAAGCCGAACGGATTCCCCGCCCCGTCCGAGAGATTGCCCGTGTAGTACCACCACTCGATCGCGGCGTCGGGGTGGGATCCGTGGTCGCGGGGAAACGCGAGCGGGGGAGCCGGCGGAGGCGAAGCGGCGGCGAGGAGCAGAGACGACAGGAGCGCGAGCGCGCCGACCGCTTTCCGCTTCATCCGTTTCATTCTTCCGCCAGGGCGGCCGCCGGGTCGACCGCGGCCGCGAGCCGGCCGGGGAACACGCCCGCCAGGATCGACGCGGCGAGCACCAGGGCCGCCGCTCCCAGGAGCGTCGGCAGGGGAATGTCGAGCGTGACGGTCCAGCCGAACGACTGGGGATTGATGACGGCGAGGAGCAGGTAGGCAAACGCGGCGGCGGCCGCTGAGGCCGCGGCCGTGGCGACCACCCCCGTCAGCGCGGCCTCGATCAGCACGGCGCCGCGAATCTGCTCCGGCGAAGCGCCGATCGCCCGCAGCAGGCCGAACGTGCGGCGCCTCTCGACGGCCGAGGCGAGCAGCGCGTTGGCAATGCCCAGGATCGCCACCGCGACCGCAATCGCTTCGAGCCCCCGCGTGACCGCAAAAGTGCTGTCGAAGATCCGGAGGACTTCACGCCGCAGCTCGCGGTTCGTCGAAATCGAAAGCGCGTACCGGCCGCGCGTCGCGGTCGCGATCGCGCGACGCAGCGCCGCCGGATCCACCCCGGGCGCCGCTAGCACCGCGACGCTCGTGACCCGGCGATCCCCGAAGATTTGGAGGTACAGCTCCCGGTCGAGCATGATCGTGCCCCGGTCGTTCGAGTAGTCGCGATAGACACCGGCGACCGCAAAGGCGCGCGGGCCCCGGGGGGTGTCTATCGTCACCCTTTCGCCGGAAGAAATATCGAAACGGCGGGAGAACGGCTCCGAGATGAGCACCGCGCCGTCGCGGCGCGCGCGCTCGGCGGTCGCACGCGGGTCCGCGCCGCCTAAGAACGGGAGACCGCCGAAGCGGGCGACGACGCGAAAATCCCCGGACCCGAGTGTGTAGGGGCGGCCGTCGAACGCGGCTTCGCGGGCGCGAAACGGATCGACCGCCGCGACACCCGGCAGGGAGCCGAGAAAGCCGACGACGTCCTCGGGAAGATCGCCGACGAGGCCTGAGCTTCTTCCCGCGGCCGCCTTCACCCACAGGTCGGAGCGCAGTGTGGTCTCCACCCAGACGCGGACGGTCTCCCGGATGGAGGCGACCGTCACGATCATCGCGAGGGTCATCCCGAGCGCCATCGCCAGGGCCGTGACCGCAATTCCGTTGCGGGCCAGCGCTCCTCCGAAGAAGCTCGCGCCGAGCGGACCGGGCGCGCCAAACAGACGCCGAAGCAGGCGGCGCGAACCGCGAGCGGCGGCGAGCACGAGCAGGGGGGCGCCCAGGGCGAGCGCGGCGACGATCAGCCCGACAGCGGCGAAGCCGAACGCCGGAAAGCCGTCGACCGGAGGCAGCAACGACACCGCGGCGGCGAGCGCCACCGCCGCGAGAGCTGCCAGAGCGCGCGGACCGAGGCGCGCCCGCCGCACCGCCTCGACGGAGCCGGCGCGCATCGCGGGCGACGGCGGGACCCGGGTGGCTTCCGCCGCGGGGATGACGGTCGCGAGAAGGGCGGCGGCAAGTCCCACCACGCCGGCCAGCAGAGCGGGCGAGGTGAAGCTCCCGCCCGCGATGTTCGCGGTCGGCAGATAGATGTTCGAGATCGTGCCGCCGATGGCGCGCAGGGCGGCGCGGGCGAGAAAGACGCCGCCGGCCTCGCCGAGGATCGTGCCGGCAAGGCCGATTGCGGCGCCCTCCACGAGGAATACCGCGAAGATCAGCGCGCGGGAGGTCCCGACGGCCTTCAGCGTGGCGATCTCCGGCCTCCGCCGAAGCACCGAAATCGAAACCGCGTTGGCGATCAGGAAAACACCGACCAGAAGCGTCAACGATCCGAGCGCGTTCAAGTTGAATCGAAACGCCCGGACCATTCGATCGGCCGAGGACGCGGACCGATCGGGCGCCTCGATGCGCAGCCCCGGGGGCAGGCGTGCCGCGAGCGCGCGCCGCACCTCGTCACGGCGGACCCCCGCGCGGACCACGACGTCCACGCGGTCCGCGAGGCCGTTTTTCCCCAGGATGCGCTGCGCGGTCAGAAGATCCGTCAGGACGAGGTCCTCTCCGGCGGCGCGACCGATGCCCGACAGCCGCAGGAGGCCGCCGACCTCGAGCGTCCGGAGGACTCCGCCCGCGACGACGCGCATCGGGGAACCGGGGCGGAGGGTATGCCGGCGCGCGAACCCCTGCGAAACGAACACGGTGTCGCGGCTCGAGTGCCGGTCGCGGCCCGACTGCCGGTCGCGGCCCGAGTGCCGGAGTAGCGACGAAGGATCGGCGGGAGCGGCGAGCTCCCACGACCGCACGGCGCCGTCGCCGGCGAGATCCACCCCGAGAAGGTCGGCCGCCTCGCCCGTCCCGTCCTGCAGCACGACGACACCCGTCACCGCCGGTGCGAACGATCCGACCTCCCACAGAAACGAAAACGCGCGGAGCGCCTCCAGAGGCACTCCGACGGGGCCGGTCACGGTGAAGTCGCTGCGACCGGCGACGGACGCCGCGGCGGCGCGAAACGACTCGGTCACGCTGCGGTTGGCGTGGTGAATCGCCGCGATCGCCGCGACACCGATCGCGACACCGGCGATGGGCAGGAGGAGGCGCAGCGGATGACGCTTCGCGGGGCCGGTGACGAGCGCCCGCAGGACGAGGCGAAGGGCCTTCACCGGCACGCGTCGGGCGTCAGGCGGCCAGGAGGCGGCCGTCGCGGATCTCGACGCGCCGGTCCGCCCGCGCCGCGGCAGCCTGAGAATGGGTCGCGAGGACGAGCGTCACGCCGCGTTCCCGGCGGATCTCGTCTAATAGCGCTAGCACCTGGTCCCCGTTCTTCGAGTCCAGATTTCCCGTCGGCTCGTCGGCGAGGAGAAGCCGAGCCCCCGTCACGAGCGCGCGTGCGATCGCGACGCGCTGCATCTCGCCCCCCGAAAGCTCGTACGGGTGCGCGGCGGCGCGATGCGCCAGTCCGACGCGGGAGAGCAGATCGGCGGCTCGCGAGGAGGCATCCGCCCGGCCGTCGAGCAGGCGCGGCAGTTCGACGTTCTCGCGGACCGTCAGGTGCGGCAGCAGGTTGAAGAACTGAAAGACCATCCCGACGTCGCGGCGCCGGTAGAGCGTGAGCTCGCGCTCCGAGAGCGCCCCGATCTCACGCCCGCCGACCGAGACCGTCCCTTCGGTCGCCCGGTCGATCCCTCCCAGAAGGTGCAGAAGCGTCGACTTCCCGCCGCCGGAGGGTCCGAGCACCCCCAGAAATTCGCCCGACGGCACGTCGAGATCGAC
>JBBQDF010000157.1:0-6656 GCA_038319475.1 Thermoanaerobaculia bacterium | reverse complement strand
TGGATCCCCCGGTATCGACACCGATCTTCCGGATGACGGCCTTGGCCTCGTCGCGCATCTCCTGGTACTGTCGGTCGGAGAGCGTCATCTGGGGAGCGACCGTGATCGAGTCCCCCGTGTGCACTCCCATCGCGTCGAAGTTCTCGATCGAACAGATGATGATCACGTTGTCGGCCGTGTCGCGCATCACCTCGAGCTCGAACTCCTTCCAGCCCTCGACGGACTCCTCGATCAGTACTTCGTGGACCGGCGATTCGGAAAGGCCGAACGCGATGTTCGCGTCGAATTCCTCGGCCGTACGCGCCCACCCCCCGCCCGACCCGCCGAGCGTGAACGACGGCCGGATGACGATGGGAAGGCCGATGTCGCGCACGATCGCCTCCGCTTCTTCGCGGCTGCGGGCGGTCCCGGAGCGCGGGACCTGCGCTCCGATCTCGATCATCGCCTGCTTGAAGAGCTCCCGGTCCTCCGCCAGTCGCACGGCATGCTCGTTGGCGCCGATTAACTTCACGCTCCACTTGTCGAGGATGCCGCGGTCGGAAAGCGCCAGCGCGAGGTTCAGCGCGGTCTGGCCGCCGACCGTCGGCAGGATGGCGTCCGGGCGCTCCTTCTCGACGATCCGCTCGAGGTACTCGGGGGTCAACGGTTCGACGTACGTGGCATCCGCGATCTCGGGGTCCGTCATGATCGTGGCGGGGTTCGAGTTGACCAGAATCACCCGGTACCCCTCTTTCCGCAGCGCGCGCACAGCCTGAGTCCCGGAGTAATCGAATTCGCTCGCCTGGCCGATGACGATGGGCCCGGAACCGATGACGAGGATCGACTCGATGTCGGTCCGTCTGGGCATCAGGCGAGGCCGGGGCCGGCGCGGTCGGGAAATGAATTCATCGGGCGGGCGCAAAGTCTATCAAGGGAACGGAGCGCGAACACCGCGCGGCTCCAGGCGGAAGGCCGCCGTCCGATGCGGCCGTACCGCCTGCTTCAAAGGCAGTCACGGCCGGGCCGAGGAGGTTATTCGGCTGCTCTCGATCCATGCGGAGTCGTTCCCGCAGTCGGGCTATGCCTACGACAGCCTCGCCGACGCGTATGTTGCCGTCGGAGATCGTGCAAGAGCGATGGAGCTCTCGAAGAGAGAGCAAAGGCGCTCGTCGAGGCCGTCAAGACTCTCGACCCCGAGCGCAGGAAGGCGATCCTGAAAACATCGACGGAAAGTTGAGACAACCCGTACGGTAGGGCGGCGGCTTTCGGGTGTGGCCGCCTTCGTTGCTAGCGGCGGGTGCGAGAGGGCTTTGCCGCGCGGTCAGCCTGTCGTGTTCCGAGCTTCAGCGGGCTGACCTGGAGGCAGGCGGCACGGCCGCATCGGACGGCGGCCTCCCGCCTGGAGCCGCGCGGTCAGCCTGTTCCGAGCTTCAGCGGGCTGTCCGGGAAGCAGGCGGCACGGCCGCATCGAGGGCGGCCTCCCGCCTGGAGCCGCGCGGTGTGCGCGCTCCGTTTCTCACCGGAATCCGAGGTTTTCGCGGACTCGGCGGCTCCCGGGGCGCGTCGAGATGGGAGGCGCGACGGTTCGTTCCGCCGCGCAGGTGCCGCGCAGGATCGTGCCGTACTGTCCGACGGCGAAGATCTGGCCGGAGAGGGCTCGAATCCGATAGAGGTCGTTTCGCGTCTGAGAGGGGACGGCCGCCCAGGCGGCGCCGTCCGGGCTCTCGATGCGGAAACCGCCTTCCCCGACCGCAATGAACCGGGATCCCGTCCAGGCGACGCCCGAGAGACTCGCGTCGATTCCGAGCGCCCGTTCTTCCCATTGCACGCCGTCGGCGCTCGTCAGCACCGCTCCCCGGTCCCCCACGGCCACGAAGTTCGAGCCACTCCAGGCGACGTCCGACAGTGCGCCGCCGGTCTTCGAAAAGCGCACCGTCCAGTGGATCGCGTCCGGGCTCGTCGAGATCACCCGGGCCCCGCTGCCGCCTGCTCCGACATACTGTTTCCCGTCGTATGCGATCGCAGAGAAACCGCCGTCCGCCGGCCCGCCCGCGCTCCAGGTCAGGCCATCGGAGCTCGTCTCCGTCGTCCCGCCATACCCGACGGCGACGAATTGCGTTCCGTTCCACAGCACGTCCGTGAAGGTGTCGTTGCGTCCCGGGGAAACCGCGGTCCACGTCACGCCATCCTCGCTCGAGAGGATCGTGCTCTTGTCGCCGACCGCAACCCAGCGCGTTCCATTTCCCGCCACGCCGTAGAGGTGCCTCTCCGTGTTCTTTCCCCGCGGGGTCCAGGCCACTCCGTCCGGGCTGGTCAGGATCGTCGTATAGATGCCCACCGCGACGTACTGCTTCCCGTCCGAGGCGATCGCCGCGATCGCGTTGTTCCGGTAACCGCCGACGACGGGCGTCCAGGCCGCACCGTCCCGGCTTGTGAGGATCGTTCCGCGCGCGCCGACTGCCACGAGAGTCGAGCCGTCGCTCGCGATCGCGGCGAGATCGCTGATCGTCGGAGAGGGGGCGTGGGTCCACCGCTTCCCGTCGGCGCTGGAGAAGATGGTGCCGGCCTCACCGACACCGACGAAGCCCGAGCCCGTCCACTGGATGGACTGCATCGGATACGCGAGTCCCTGTGACTCGCTCGACCAGTTCATCCCGTCCGAGCTGCGCAGAACGCTGGCGCTCGCCATGAACCCGTTCGACCCGACGACGAACTGCGCACCATTCCACGCGACGGACGTGAGCATGTCCCGCGTGTCGTAACGTGAGGCGGTCCAGGAAGCGCCATCCGCGCTCACGAGCAGCGCCCCGAGGTCCCCGACCGCCACGAAACGCGAGCCGCTCCACGCCACGTCGCGCAGGGTTTGCGAAGAACCGGAGATGCGCGGCGTCCACGCGGCCCCATCGGGGCTCGTCGAAACCGCGCCGCCATCGCCGACTGCGACGAACTGCGATCCGCTCCAAGCGATCCGCCGCAGCGTCTGCGCGATTCCAACACCGTGCGCCGTCCACGAAACGCCGTCGGGGCTCGAGAACGCGGTCCCGCCCGAGCCGGCCGCGAGAAACAGCGAGCCGTTCCAGGAGACCGCTTCGAAGTCCCCGCGAGAGTTGGAGACGCGGGGCGTCCAGGCCGCTCCGTCGGGGCTCGTGAGCACGGTCCCCGCCGCGCCGACGGCGACGAAGGTCCCCCTGCCGAAAGCAACTCCCGCCAGGCGGTTACCCTGCGGCGTGGGATTGCTCCACTGGAAGTCTCCGCACTGTGCGCCCGCGGGGATCGCAGGGGCGAGCGTCAGGGAAGCCGCGATCAGGCATTTCGTCAGGGTTTTCCGCATGTGAGCCTCCGGATCTGGTGCGGGAAGTATACCCCTCGCTTGCGCTCACTCCGGAAAATGCCTTCGCTCCCGGCGAAGGCCCGGGCGGGCGGGCTACTCCTGCCGGTCGTCGTGGCGGCGGGCGGGACGGATACGGGCCAGCTCGCGCACGCGCGCCCAGAGAGCGGAGCGTCCGGACGCCGGGGCCGTTCCGTAGCCGAAGGCGGCGGCGACGCGCGCCGCGATGGCATCCGGGTTCTGGGCGAGCAGGGCCGCCATCTTTCTGTCGGCGGGCGGCTCACCGCTGCGCGCCTGGTAGCCGCGTCCAAACGAAGACGCGAGGGAGACGAGCGCGAGGATTTTCTCCTCGTCGGAGGCGTTCGGATTGCGCCGCGCGTATCGTATGAGCCACGCGGCGAGGTCCGCTTCGACCGCGGCCGCCGTCTGCGGACCGATCCGGTACTCGAGCAGGACCGCCCGGACCGGCTCGAGCGCGTGCCGGAAGACTTCGCTCACGCTGGCACCCGCGGCGTCGACGCCGGACCCCTGGGTACCCCGGCCCTTATGCGTCATCGCCACCCATCGCGATTGCACCCTGAATGTCGATGCCGAAGATCTTACTCCCGTTGGAGTGAAAACGCTCCATCAGGCTCGGCGGAAGAGCGATTTATGCGGCGTCGCGCCGCCTCCCGCGGAGAAGAAAACGGAAGCTCACTCGTACCGGAGCGCCTCGGCAATGTCGATTCGCGAGGCGCGGCGGGCGGGCAGCCACGAAGCGACGAGGATCGCCAGGGCCGCAAAGCCCACGATCGCGAGAAGGTCGATGCCGCGCACGAGGAAGGGGATGAAAGACACGAAGTAAATCTCGGCGACTCCGGGCGGGAAGGACAGAAGCCGGAACGCGGTGGCGGCCCGGCAGACCAGCGCTCCGAAGAGGATCCCCGCGATCACGCCACTGCCGCCCAGGAGCGCCCCCAGCCAGACGAAGACACGGGAGAAGAACCGCGGCTCGGCTCCCAGGGTGGCGAGCACGCCGATGTCTCGCTTCTTCTCCTGGACCGTCATGACGAGGGTCGCCACGACATTGAAGGTGGATACGGCGACGATCAGCCCGATCACCAGAAAGAGCGTCGTCTGCTGGAGCGCGAGCGCCGAGAAGAGCCCGCCATTCATGGAACGCCAGTCGGTGACCGAGAAACCGCGGCCGGAGGCCTTCTCGATCGCCCGCGCCGCTCGATCGAGGTCCGCCGACGGAAAGAGGCGCACCTCGATGACGTCCGCCGGCGACTCGAGCCGGCAGAGCGCGCGCAAAACGCCGCGGTCGAGAAAAACCCACTCCGAATCGTACTCGGCGAAGTTGGTTTGAAAGACTCGCGCGACACGGAACTGGCCGAACCTCGGCGACAGGCGTCCCGTCTCCCGCGCCCTGTCCGGCACCCCCAGGGTGACCGCGTCTCCCGCACGCACGTCCAGGCGCCTCGCGAGCTCCGTCCCGATCGCGATGCCGGGCAGTTCCCCGCCGCCCCCCGGAGTCAAGAGCCGCTCCGCGTGCGGCAGATAGGCGTCGATTTCCGAGACCGCCCGCTCGCGCGCCGGATCCACACCCTTCAGCACCGCGTCGGCTCCGTCCGGCGTGGCCGCGGACGAGGCCACGCCCGCCTGGTAGATCACGGGAGCTACGGCGCGCACGCCCGCGACGGCGGCGATCCTTCGTTCGGCGGCACCGGTGTCCGGGTAGCCGCCGGATGGGAGAACCAGGGGGAAAACCACCACCTCCGCGTTCGAACCGATCAGCTTCTCGCGGATCTCCGTGCGGTAGCCGGAAAGGAGTCCCATCGCGACAACCAGCGCCGCGACGCCCAGGGCGATCCCGGCCATCGAAAGCAGCGAGACGGAGGAGACGAGCCGCGAAGGCCGCGCGCGCAGATACGCGAGCGCCACCTCGAGCTCCAGGGGCATCAGGAGCCGGTTCGCGCCGTGCCGGCGGGCTGCGGCGCCGCCGCTCTCGCGTCGCGCATCGAACGGACAAACTCCTCGAACAGACCGTGAGAATCGCGTGGGCCGGGCGCCGACTCGGGATGAAACTGCGCGGCCAGGATGGGAAGCACCGCGTGCCGGAACCCCTCGAGCGTGCCGTCGTTCAAGTTCCGGTGGGTCGCCACGATGTCCGACGGGAGCCTGTCGGGATCGACCGCGAATCCATGGTTCTGCGATGTGATCGCGACCGCGCCCGTCGCGAGGTCCGCCACCGGATGATTCGCGCCGCGATGGCCAAACTTGAGCTTGAAGGTCTCGCCCCCGAGCGCGAGGCCGAGGAGTTGATGCCCGAGGCAGATCCCGAAGATCGGGCGCCTCGGGATCAGTTTCTCGATCTCCCGGATCGGCCCGCCGAGCGCGGACGGGTCACCCGGCCCGTTCGATAGGAAAATGCCGTCCGGATTTTCCGCGAGGATCGCCTCGGCCGTCGAGGAGGCTGGAAACACGGTCACGCGGCAGTGGGCGGCGTTCAGCAGCCGGACGATGTTCGTCTTCATCCCGTAGTCGATGGCCGCGACGTGAAACTGTTCCTCGCCCGCCGCGGGGAAAACGGACCTTTTCGAAGGCGATACCCGGAGCGCGAGGTCGCTTCCGACCATCCCGGGAGAGGCGAGCACCTGATGCCGCAGCTCCTCCGCATCTTCGACTTCGGTGGACATCCCGGCGCGCATCGCGCCCTCGGTGCGGATCCGCCGGACGAGCGCACGCGTGTCGAGCCCGTGGAGCCCCATGACACCGGATCCGGTGAGGTAATCGGCGAGGCTCCGCTCCCCGCCCGTGCCGCTCCACCGCACCGGAAAGTCGCGGGCGACGAATCCCGAAACGTGGACGCGCCCCGACTCGGCCTCGTCCTCGCGGACTCCGTAGTTGCCTATGTGCGCGGCGGTCATGACGACGATCTGTCCCGCGTACGAGGGGTCCGTCAGGACTTCCTGGTATCCGCTCATCGCGGTGTTGAAGACGATCTCGCCGAAGTACGTGCCGGGGCGCCCGATCGCCTCTCCGCGCCAGGCGCTTCCGTCTTCGAGAACGAGAAGGCCGTTCACGCCGTGCGGCCGACGACCGGCGCGAGCAGACGCACTTCGCGCACGAGCTCCGCGAACATGTCGGGGAGGAGCGCCTGCGGCCCGTCGGAGAGCGCGGACTCGGGATGCGCGTGCACTTCGATCAGGAGCCCGTCCGCCCCGCACGCGACCGCAGCGCGCGACATTGGCAGGACCTTCTGCCGCTTTCCGGTCCCGTGCGAGGGATCGACGAGAATGGGAAGGTGCGAGATGCGCTTGACGTAAGGGATTGCGGCGAGGTCGAGAGTATTTCGCGTGTGGTCGGC
>JBBQDF010000156.1:0-6666 GCA_038319475.1 Thermoanaerobaculia bacterium | reverse complement strand
CGCTCCCGGAAAACGGATGCTTTCGGCGATGTGCCCGGTGATCGTGGTCGAGGGCGGCAAGGTCTCGCTCGTGTGGGGGACGCCCGGCGGCTCGACGATCCCGACGACGAACTTCCAGGTGCTTCTCGGGACACTTCTCCGGCACGAGAGCCTGGAAGTCGCGGTCGCTGCGCCCCGCTTTCACCAGCAGGACCTCCCCGACACGGTGCAGTACGAGCGCGGCCGCTTCGAGCCCGACTGGATCGAGGGCCTGCGGCGGCTCGGCCATGCGGTCATCGAGCGCGACGACGGCATCTACAAGTCGGGGCTGATCGGCCGCGTGCACGGCGTGGCGCGAAACCCGGATGGAACGTGGACGGCCGTCGCCGACCCCCGCCGCAGCGGCGCGGGCTTCGTCGTCCGGCTTTCGCCGTGAGCCCGTCGGGCCCCGGCACGGGCGCCGCCCTCCTGCGCCCGCTGTATCGCGAAGGACGGATCCTGCGGATGCTCGACCAGAGGCTTCTCCCGGTCGAAGAAGTCTGGCTCTCGCTCGAGACGCCCGGGGAAATCGCCGCGGCGATCCGGGACATGGCCGTCCGGGGGGCGCCCGCGATCGGCGTCGCCGCGGCGTACGGAGCGGCTTTTTCCCTGCGCGAGGTCAAAGAGCCGGGCTCTGAGCGGGAGAGGTTCGAGGCGGCCCGGGCACTGCTCGCCGGGAGCCGGCCCACCGCCGTCAATCTGTTCGCCGCGCTGGCCAGGCTGGCGGCGCGCTTCGATTCTCTCGAGACACACCCGCCGGCCGAAATCGAGCGCGCGCTCGTCGCCGAAGCCGACGCCGTCGCGGAAGAAGACATCGCCTCCTGTCTGCGGATCGGTGAGTTCGGCGCCGCGCTTCTGACCGGCGGCACGACCGTCCTCACGCACTGCAACGCGGGGGCGCTGGCGACGGCCGGCTACGGGACGGCGCTCGGAGTCATTCGGGGCGCGGTCGCGGCAGGCAAGTCGATCCGCGTTTTCGCGGACGAGACCCGGCCGTTTCTCCAGGGCGCGCGGCTGACGGCGTGGGAGCTCGCCAGAGACGGCATCCCCGTCGAGATCCTGACCGACAGCATGGCCGGGCACTTCCTCTCGCGCGGAGAGATCTCGGCTGTCGTCGTCGGCGCGGACCGCATCGCGGCCAACGGCGATACGGCTAACAAGATCGGTACGTATTCCCTGGCCGTGCTCGCCCGGGAAAACGGGGTGCCCTTCTACATCGCCGCCCCCGCCACGACCCTCGACCTCGCCTGTCCGGACGGCGGGTCCATCCCGATCGAGGAGAGAACGTCCGCGGAAGTGCTTTCGATCGCGGGCCGCCGGATCGCGCCCGAGGGCGTGCTGGCACGCCACGTGGCCTTCGATGTCACTCCCGCGCGGTACATCACGGCGATCGTGACCGACGAAGGGATCTGCCGCGCGCCCTACCCCGAAAGCCTCCTGCAGGCCACCCGGCAGGCGAACGCGAGGACGGCAACGGCCCGGGCTCCGAACAGCGCGAATTAAACGGCTGACCACCCGTACCCGTCATGCTCATCCTGGGAATCGAAACTTCGTGCGACGAGACGTCCGTCGCCGTGATCGACGACTCCGGCCGCATCCTCTCGAACGTCATCGCGTCTTCGGCCGAGGCGCATGCGATCTACGGCGGCGTGGTCCCCGAGGTCGCGGCCCGGGCTCACCTCGAGAACCTGCCCGGCACGTTCGAGGAGGCGCTCAAAATCGCGGGGGCCGCGCTCACCGATATGTCCCTCGTCGCCGCGACCGCCGGTCCCGGGTTAATCGGCGCGCTTCTCGTCGGGCTGTCCGCCGCAAAAGCGCTGGCGTTCGCCCGCCGTCTTCCGCTCGTCGCCGTCAACCACCTGGAAGGGCATCTTTTTTCGCCGTGGCTGCGAGTCAATCGCGAACCGGCTCGCGAGGTCGCGTATCCGTTTCACGGCCTCGTCGTCTCAGGAGGGCACGCCGAGCTCGTACGGGTGGAGGAGACAGCGGTGATCCCGATCGCCCGCACGCGAGACGACGCGCCGGGCGAAGCATTCGATAAGGTGGCGCGGCGCGCGGGGCTCGGCTATCCCGGAGGACCGGTGATCGATCGGGTCGCGGCGCGCGGAGACGGCGCCCGGTTTGCGCTCCCGGTGGGGCGGCCCGGCGACGGGTCGGACGACTTCTCCTTCTCGGGACTGAAAACGGCGATGCTGCGCGAGTTCGAAAAACGCGGAGTCACCGGCGAGGCGATGGACCCGGATACCCTTTCGCCGGACCTCGTCGACCTCTTCGCCTCCTTTCAGCGCGCCATCGTGGCGGCGCTTCTCGACCGTGTGGAAACGGTGCACGCGCGGGAGAGGATCCGCGCCCTCGCGCTGTCCGGAGGCGTCGCGGCAAACACAGAGCTGCGCGCGAGCTTCCAACGCTGGGGCGGTGAGCGGGGAGTGGAAGTTCTCGTTCCCGACCGCGCGCTGACTTCCGACAACGCGGCCATGATCGCGTGGGCCGGCTGGCTGCGCTTCCGGAAGGAGGGCCCTCTGGACTTTCGCGACACGAACGCGAGGTCCCGCTGGCCCCTGGGGTCGTGAGGAGGTTAGCGGCGACTCGTAACGCTCGACGGTGAACGCTCAACGCTCGACCCCAACCCGCAACCCTCAGCCCTCAGCCCTCAGCCCTCAACTACACTCCCTTTCTGCCCATGCCCGACCCGACCCGCATCCGCAACTTCTCGATCGTCGCCCACATCGACCACGGGAAGACCACGCTTTCAGACCGCATCCTGCAGCGGTGCGGGGCGGTTTCCGCGCGCCAGATGCACGAGCAGATGCTCGACGACATGGAGCTCGAGCAGGAGCGGGGCATCACGATCAAGGCCCGGTCCGTGACCCTTCGCTACCTCGCGAAGGACGGGCTCGAATACACGCTGAATCTGATCGACACGCCCGGGCACGTCGACTTCTCCTACGAGGTGTCGCGGTCGCTGGCCGCCTGCGAGGGCGCCGTGCTCGTGGTCGACGCCACGCAGGGAGTCGAAGCGCAGACGCTCGCGAACGCGTACCTCGCGATCCACAACAATCTCGTGATCGTCCCGGTCATCAACAAGATCGATCTGCCTTCGGCCGAACCCGAGCGCGCGCGCGAGCAGATCGAGCAGGTCGTCGGGATTCCCGCCGACGACGCGATCCTGACGTCGGCGAAGCAGGGGATCGGCATCGAAGAGCTCCTGGAGCGCATCGTGCGCGATGTGCCGCCGCCGCGCGGCAACCCCAACGCGCCTCTGAAGGCGCTGCTGTTCGACTCCTGGTACGACCCTTACCGCGGTGTCACCTCGCTCGTTCGCATCATCGACGGGAAGCTCGAGCCGCGCAGCAAGATCCGCGCGATCGGCACGGGCCTCGAGGCGGAAGTCGAGGAGGTAGGAGTCTTCCGGCCCGAGCGCGAGACTGTCTCCGGCCTTTCCGTCGGGGAAGTGGGATCTTTCTGGGCGAACATCAAGGATCTCCACTGGACGCGCATCGGCGACACGATTACGGAGGTGCGCCGCCCGACCGCCGAAGCGCTTCCGGGGTTCGCGGAGGCCAAGCCGATGGTGTTCGCGGGACTTTTCCCGACCGACTCCGACGACTACGGAAACCTGCGGGAGGCCATGGACAAGCTGCGGTTGAACGACGCCTCCTTCACGTTCGAGCCCGAGAACTCGACCGCGCTCGGCTTCGGCTTCCGGTGCGGCTTCCTGGGACTCCTTCACATGGAGATCGTCCAGGAGCGGCTCGAGAGGGAGTTCGACCTCGACCTGATCACAACGGCGCCGGGCGTGAGCTACCGGGTGATCACGACGGGCGGCGAGATTCTCGAAGTCGCGAACCCCAACCTCCTGCCGCCGCCCAATCACATTGAAAAGATGGAGGAGCCGTACATCTCCTCGACGATCATCACGCGAGACGACTTCCTGGGGGGCCTGCTCAAGCTTTCGGAAGACCGCCGCGGCGTGCAGAAGTCCCTCGAGTACCTGTCTTCCAACCGCGTCGTCCTGACCTACGAGTTCCCGTTGAACGAAGTGGTGCTCGATTTCTACGACAAGTTAAAGTCGATCTCGAAGGGCTACGCGTCCTTCGACTACGAGTTCATCGGCTACCGCGAGGGAGATCTCGTCAAGCTCGACATCCTCGTCAACGGAGAGCCGGTCGACGCGCTCTCCTTGATCGTCCACCGCGAGGAATCGGCAGTGAAAGGGAGGCTTCTGGCCGCGAAGATGAAGGAGATCATTCCGCGCCAGATGTTCGAGGTGATCATCCAGGCGGCGATCGGATCGAAGATCATCGCGCGCGAGACGGTGTCCGCCATTCGCAAGAACGTCATCGCCAAGTGCTACGGCGGCGACATCACTCGAAAGCGCAAGCTCCTCGAGAAACAGAAAGAGGGAAAGAAGCGGATGAAGAGGGTCGGGCGGGTGGACATCCCGCAGGAGGCCTTCCTCGCCGTTCTGAAAGTCGAATGAAGACGACCATCGCCGAAACCGCCCCCGCTTCCCCGCAAAAATCCGCTTCCGGCCACTCCGCCGGCCGTGAGTGGTACGAGTCTCTCCTCGTCGCCGGCATCTTTGTGCTCTTCGTCCGGACGTTCATCGTTCAGACGTACCAGGTGCCCACGGGCTCGATGGAGCGGACCATCCTGGTCGGCGATCACCTGCTGGTGAACAAGTTCGCATTCGGGCCGCGGCTGCCCCTCTTTGCGGGGTGGATGCCGTATCGCGACGTGCACCGCGGCGACATCATCGTTTTCAAGAAACCGGGCGACGACCGCAACGACAACAACGTGCTGGTCAAGCGCGCGGTCGGCGCTTCGGGGGATCTCCTCCAGGTCCACGACAAGGCGCTCTCCGTGAACGGCGTCGCCGCCGACGGACCGCAGGTCCAGCACATCGATCCCGAGCTGTACTCGGCTGGAGATCCGCGCGTGCCCGAGTCGAGCGTGCTGCGGGACCAGTTCGGACCCTACCGGGTTCCGCCGGATTCCTACTTCGGGATGGGAGACAACCGCGACAACTCGCTCGACAGCCGTTTCTGGGGTCCGATTCCGCGGCAGAACATCTTCGGGCGGCCGTCTCTCCTCTACTGGTCTTACGAGGCCGAGCCGAATTCCCACATCTGGCGGGGACCGGTCGACAAGCTCCGCCAGCTCGGCAGCGTGGCGGTGCACTTCTTCTCGCGGACCCGATGGGACAGGATGTTCCGGCTGGTGCGCTGACGGCGGCCGTCTCGCCGCGCGAGACGCCTTCCGGGGACCGCCGCCCTTTTCCCCCCCTGCGCGAGTACGCCGAAGTCGTTCTGGTGGCCGTCGTGTTCGCGCTTTTCGTCCGCACGTTTCTCGTGCAGGCGTTCGTCGTACCCACTCCTTCAATGGAAAACACCGTTCTGGTCGGCGACCACCTGGTCGTCAACAAGTTCATCTTCGCCCCCCACCTGTGGGGAAAGCTCCTTCCCTACCGGGAGCTGCGCCGCGGAGACGTCTTCGTCTTCAAGTTCCCCGAAGATCCCCGGCGCGACTTCATCAAAAGGGCGGTGGCCCTCCCGGGGGACGTGCTCGAGATCCTCGACAAAGTGATTTTCGTCAACGGCGAGAAACAGCCGGACCCCCGCGCGATTCACGCGGAGAGCCGCATCTGGCCCGACGATCGGGAGCTTCCCGAGGTCCTGCGGCGGCGCGATCAGTTCGCTCAGACCCGCATCAGCGCGGGCTCGTACTTCGCCCTCGGCGATAACCGGGACAGCTCGTACGACAGCCGTTTCTGGGGAGCCGTGCCTTCCTCACACGTCAAGGGGCGCGCACTTTTCATCTACTGGTCGGTCGGGCCGCCCGCGCTGCCGGCGTCACGCGGACTTCTCTCTCGCGCGACGGATCTCCTGCACCGCACGCGGTGGAACCGGACGTTTCTCGCGGTGCGATAACCCGGCCTCGGGCTCCCTCGCGAGCCAAAAGGGATCGTTCGACGGGGGTCCGCACAGGCACTTCCGGGTGCGATCGGAGAATGCGGGAGCGGTCCCGCCCGCCCTCTTCTCGCCGTACCTGTTAGAATTGCCTCCAATCTCCGAGGAGGACTCATGCGGGAAACGCGCCGGATGCGCGGAGCGGCGACCCTGGGTTGTATCGTGTGGCTCGCGATCTGCGGGCTGATCGGCTACGTCCTGTACAAGGTCGTGCCGGTCAAGGTCAACACCTCGGCGTTCGCGGACTTCCTTCAGGAGGAGGCCTCCTTCGGTTCGATCAAGAGCCCGCAGCAGCTCCAGGCCGAGATTCTGGCAAAAGCCAAGGAGATGGACATCCCCGTCAACCGCGACAACATGGCCGTCAAGCGGACCCGCGAGTCGATCACCGTGGAAGCGCATTACGAGATCACGGTGGATTTCTTCAACGGCGCGTACAAATACGTCTGGAAGTTCGACCCGGTCTTCGCGCGTCCCATCTTCAACGTGTAAGCCTCCGGGTCCGGAGTCCTGATCCGGCCCCCTCGCTGACGGGGCCGGAGGGGCTCCGCCGGACGCGCGTCGGGCATTCTCCGCGCGCGGAGCTCTCTCCAGGAGTGGCCGGCTGATTTCCGCAGAAATAATCCGACGCCGGCCCGCCGTTGTCGTCTTTCACGGATGATCGAACACTCAGAACCTCAAC
>JBBQDF010000155.1:0-6741 GCA_038319475.1 Thermoanaerobaculia bacterium | reverse complement strand
CCTCCCGCGCCCCCCCCCCCCCCCCCCCGGCGGCGCGCTTCGGGCGCGCTGCTCCGGTGCGCCCCCCCCCCCCCCCGGCGGCCCCTGCTCACCCGGTCGCTGGCGCCTCCCGCGCCGACCGCGCACCAGCTGCGCGATTACGACTCCCTCCTCGACGCTCGCGGAATCGCGCCCGATCTCGATCCCCCGGCGCTTGCGCCGCCGCCCTCCGCCTTCGCGCTGGCAGACGCCGCGCTCCTCGACGCGGGCCTGCCCTCGGCAGGCGCGGTCTTTCTCGCACCCGGCGCCGCCTTCTCCTGGACCAAGCGATGGCCCCCCGCCCACTGGGGCCGCCTCGCTTCCCTGCTCTTCGAAGCCGGAGCCGCCGTCGCGATCGTGATCGGCCCTGGAGAAGAGCCGATCGCGGCGGAAGCGATCCTCGCGGCGGGATTCGCGGTCCCAGTGGTCGGCGCCGATCTCGATCCTCTCGCGCTCGCGGCGCTCCTTGCCCGCGGCCGGCTGGTCGTCGCGAACGACTCGGGGCCGATGCACCTCGCCGGCGCGGTTGGAACGCCGGTCGTGGCGCTCTTCGGACCGACCGACCCGGGCCGCACGGCGCCTTCCGGTTCGGCGTCGCGAGTGCTCGACCGCTACGTCTTCTGCTCGCCCTGCTTTCTGAAGGAGTGCCCGTACGCGCACGAGTGCCTGACGGACATCTCGCCGGATCAGGTGAGGCGGGTGGTGGAGGAGTTGCTCGGGGAGGGTTGAGAGTTCACCCTCTTCGTCTCCTCACTTCAGCTCCATATTCCAGTACGCCAGGTCGAGGAAGTTCCGCCAGGCCGGATGAAACTTGCTCGCGCCGAAATGGCCGACCGGGTGCCAGCGCGGTTTTCGCGGCGGCGCAATCAGCCGGATGCCGGCTTCGTGCGGAGTGCGATTGCCCTTTCGGACGTTGCACGCGAGGCACGCGCAGACGACGTTTTCCCAGCTCGACATGCCTCCGCGGGAAAGCGGAACGACATGGTCGAGCGACAGCTCCGCGGAAGGGAACTTGTGCCCGCAGTACTGGCACCGGCTTCCGTCGCGCAGGTAAATGTTGTGCCGCGAAAACTTGACGTCCTGCCGCGGGAGCCGGTCGAAATCCTTGAGCGCAACGACGCGGGGGACGCGGATCCTGGCCGACGGGGTCATCACGACCTCGTCGTCGACCTGCACGGGAATGTCGCACCAGTGTTCGAACTCCCACGTGCTGTAGTCCGGCAGCACCGCACGCACGTGCCCTTTGTAAAAGAGGGAAAACGCTTTCCGGACGGTCGTGACCTGCACCGCCTGGAACACGCGATTCAAGACCAGCACCTGTGAGTCGAGCATGGGCCTCCGCAACGGCGGTAATTATAATCCGAGCGAATTGAAGAATTTGCGCGCCATGGCGGTGACTCCGCGCGTCTCGCGCGAGCGGCTGGAAAGCGTGCTCGAACGGTTCTCCGGGCGGCGGCTCGCGGTCGCCGGCGACTACGTGCTCGATCGCTTCATCTACGGCCATCCGAAGCGTGTCAGCCGGGAGGCGCCCGTCCTGATCCTTCGCTTCTCGAAAGAGGAAAACCTGCCGGGCGGCGCCGGGAACACCGCCGCGAACGTGCGCGCGCTCGGCGGGGTGCCGGTGCCGATCGGAGTCGTCGGCGACGACGAGGAGGGCCGCACTCTCCGGCGCATCCTGGAGGACCGCGGAATAGACACCGCCGGGATTTTCGAAACGGGCGGGTACGCCACCCCGACGAAAACCAGGATCCTCGGCGGGGCGCCGCACTCGATCAAGCAGCAGATCGTCCGATACGACCGGGAAGGATTTCTCGTCCCGGGCTCGGCGGCGCCCGCGGCGTTGCTCGACCGTCTTCCGGCCCTCGCGGCGGGCGCTCACGCCGCGATCCTCTCGGACTACGGATACGGGGCGATCTCGCCCGCCGCGGTCGCCGCCCTCCGCCCGGCGCTCGCCGCCGGGGCTCCCATCCTCGTCGATTCCCGTCATGCGCTCTCGCGTTACTCCGACGTCGATGCGGTCACTCCGAACGAGGAGGAGATCGAGGAATGCGTCGGCTTCGAGCTCGGCGATTCGGCGGAAGCGCTGGCCCGCGCCGGCGCCGCGCTTCGGCGGACGATCGCGTGCCGGACGCTGCTCGTGACGCGCGGCTCTCGCGGAATGGCCCTGTTCACCGGCGACGCCCCTCCCTCGCTCATCCCGGTTCACGGGACCGACCAGGTCGCGGACGTCACGGGCGCCGGCGACACCGTGCTCGCGACCTTTTCCCTCGCGCTCGCCTCGGGAGCGACGCCTCTCGAAGCCGCCGTCCTCGCGAACTTCGCCGGTGGAGTGGTGGTCATGAAGATGGGAACCGCGACCGTGACTCGGGAGGAGCTCTCCCGGGCGATTGCGAGCGACCGGGTGATTTGCGCGTGAAGAAGCCGGGAAACGGGAAGGCCGAAAACTAGACCCCAGATTCTGGACGCTCAACGCTCAACGCTCAACCCTCAACGCTCAACGCTCAACGCTCAACGCTCAACGCTCAACGAAGGAAAACACCACGTGGAGACGGAAAACAGAGTCCTCTCTCGAGAAGAGCTCCTCGACCGCGCCCGCCGCGAGCGGAGCAGGGGCCGGCGGATCGTCTTCGCCAACGGGGCCTTCGATCTTCTGCACGCCGGGCACGTTCGTTATCTGGAGGCCGCCCGGCAAGAAGGGGACTGGCTCGCTGTCGGGATCAACACGGACCGATCGGTCCGAGCCGCCAAGGGCGAGGAACGGCCGATCGTGCCGCAGTCCGAGCGCGCGGAGATCGTGGCGGCCCTTCGATGCGTCGACGCCGTCGTCCTCTTCGATGAGGACTCTCCGGTTCAGCTGCTGGACGCTCTCCAGCCGCATGTGCACGCGAAGGGGACGGACTATCGCGTCGAGACCGTTCCGGAGAGAACCGTGGTGTCGGCGTACGGCGGAACAACGGTGATCGTGGGGGACCCGAAGGACCACGCCACCACGGACCTCATCGACCGGATCGGGAAGATCGACCGAGCCACCCGGTGACGGGGGACAATTCCCGGTTCTCGATTCTGTCGACCGCGGAGCGGCTTCTTCCGTGAGCTCCTATCCTCGTCCCTCGCGCCTCCTGATCGTCCGCCTCTCCGCGATGGGCGACATCGTCCACGCGCTGCCGCTGGCCGAGAATTCTCATCGGGCCGGAGTCGTGGTCGGGTGGGTCGTCGAGCGGGCCTATGCCGGCCTTCTCGAATCTCATCCCGGGATCGCCGCCGTTTTCCCGGCCGACACCCGGCGATGGCGCAAAGCCCCTCTCTCGCTTCACAGCCGCTCCGAAATCAGACGGTTGCGCGCGGCGCTGCGGGATTTCCGGGCGGACGCCGTAATCGACGCCCAGGGGCTCTGGAAGTCGGCGCTCCTCGCCCGGCTCGCCGGGGCACCGATCGTGAGTCTCGGCGCGGGCGACCGGCGCGAAAGGACGTCCTCGGTGCTCGTCGACCGCGCCGTCGCGCTCGACCCCGCCGTCCGGCACGTCGTCGATCAGAACCTGGCGCTGCTCGAACCGCTCCACATCCCGGTGGCCGTCCGGGCGCCCGACGCCCGGTATCTCATGGGCGTCGCACGGGAGGACGCGGACCGGTTCGCGTCTTCCCTCCCGCGGCCGTTCGCGCTCTTTCACCCCGGGGCGAGCCGCGCGGAGAAAGCCTGGGGAGAAGAGGAGTACGCCGCCCTCGCGAGCCGGCTCTCCGAGCGCGCCGGAATCTTTCCGGTGATCTCGTGGGGCCCCGGCGATGAGATCCGCGCGGGCCGTCTGGGCGAGCTCCTCCCGACCGCGGCGCGCGTACCGTTCCTCGACTTCGCCGGGCTCGCCCGCGTGATGGCGCAGGCGGCCCTCTTCGTCGGTGGCGATACGGGACCCGTGCATCTTGCGGACGCCCTTGGAACTCCGACCCTCGCGCTTTTTTCCTCGTCAGCGCGCCGCAACGTGCCCGCCCGGAATCGGCCCTACGAAGGCGCGTCGATGAGCTACGATCAGGCGTCCGAGATCGAGGCCGTCGTAACGGTGGCGATCGGCGCGGCCCGGTGCCCGACACCGACACCCTGACGGAACAGAGGCGGTTCGGCTGGTTTATCAGGCACACAAGCGTTGTCGATTGCTGGTGTGCGCGCTCCTCCTCGCGACGCGCGCCCCGGCCTTCGCTCAGGAGAAGGCGGCGGCGCCGATCTTCGTGGGGGAAACGCTCCGTTACGCCATGACGATCCTGGGCGTCGCCGGCGGCGAGCTGACGCTTTCGGCCCAGCCGGCGGAGCTCTCCGGGCACACGGCCTGGAAATTCGAGCTCTCCGCCGTATCCAACGATTTCCTGTCGAAGCTGTTCCCGATCCGCGATTACATGGTGTCGTGGGTCGACCCCCGGACGTTTCGCTCGCTGCGGTTCGAGAAGCACACCGTCGAAGGAAAGCGCGTGCGCGACGAGCTCACGGAGTTCGACTACGAGGCGGGGGTCGCTCGCCACGAGGGAAAGTCGATCCCCTTGAAAGACGCCACGCTCGACACGCTCTCCTCCGTCTATTTTCTCCGGACGCTCCCGCTCGACAAGGACTCCGCGGCCGAGATTCAGGTCTTCTCCGGGGAGACGCATGCGCTCCGGGTCGAGATCCAGGGGCGCGAGCGGATCGCGACACCCGCCGGGACCTTCTCGACGATCCGGGTCGAGCCGAAGAGCGCCGGAGGAAGCCTGATCGGAAAGGGAAAGAACCTCGTGCTCTGGCTGACCGACGACGAGCGACGCGTTCCCGTGCAGATCCGCTCGAAACTCAAGGTCGGAACGCTCATCGGACGATTGAAGGCGATCGAGAAGTAGCTGTCAGCTATCAGCTCGGGAAACGGGAAACGAAAAGCTCTCGCCGCCGAGGGGGCCTCATCGGTTTTCCGTCGTCCGTTGTCGTCGTGGAAAGAGACTCCGGCTGACGCCTGAGAGCTGACAGCGGACAGCTTCTCCTTTACTCCTAGCGCTGAAGGACTTACGATCGTCCGGTCCACCACATGGCAGTCAAACTCGGGGATCTCCTCCTCAAAGCGAAGCTGATCTCTGCGGAGCAGCTCGAAGCCGCTCTCAAATCCCAGAGGGAAGAGGGCGGCAAGATCGGCGAAGCCCTGGTCCGCGTCGGCGCGGTCACCGAGACGCAGATCACCGAGACTTTGTCGCAGCAGTTCGGCGTCCCGTCGATCGACCTCGCGAGCTTCGAAATCGACCCGAACGTCATCAAGGTGGTCCCGGCGGAGGTGGCGCGCAAGTACGGCGTCCTGCCGGTGAACAAGACCGGCGCGACGCTGACCATCGCCATGGGCGACCCCACGAACGTCTTCGCCATGGACGACATCAAGTTCATGACCGGGTACAACGTCGAGCCGGTCGTCGCGTCCGAGGTCGCCCTCCGCAAGGCGATCGAGAAGCATTACGGCACGCCGCGGTCGGTCGTCCTGAAGGAAAAGGCCAAGCCGAGCTCGAGCGCGTTCGCGTCGGGACAGAACCTCGACGACGTCATGCAGAGCTCGGCACTGACCGCGGACGACATGGCCGGAGTCGGTCTCGGCGAGATCAACATGGACGAGATCACCGGGCTCGACGAGGGCGCGGACGTGGACGTCGTGAAGGACGAGGGGCAGGAGATCGACCTGAGCGATCTCGCCAAGTCGACTGAATCCGCCCCGATCATCAAGGTTTCGAACCTGATCCTGATCGAGGCCCTGAAGGCGGGAGCGTCGGACATTCACGTGGAGCCGTATGAGAAGGAATTCCGCGTCCGGTTCCGCGTCGACGGGGTCCTCCACAACATCATGGCGCTCCCGATGCGCACGCGCGATCCCCTGATCTCGCGGCTGAAGATCATGGCGAAGCTCGACATTTCCGAGAAACGGCTGCCGCAGGACGGCCGCATCAAGATCCGCCTGCGGGTCGAGGAGCGCTCGAGGGATCTCGACCTGCGCGTCTCGACGGTGCCCGCCCAGTTCGGCGAAAAAGTGGTCATGCGGCTGCTCGACAAGACCAAGCTGCAGCTCGACATGACGATGCTCGGGTTCGACCCGGAGCCGCTGCGGCGCTTCAAAGACGCGATTGACCGTCCGTACGGCATCGTGCTCGTGACCGGGCCGACGGGATCGGGAAAGACCAACACGCTCTATTCCGCGATCGCGGCCTTAAACGACCCGACCGTCAACATCATGACCGCCGAGGACCCGATCGAGTTCAACCTCGCCGGCATCAATCAGGTCCAGATGAAGGAGCAGATCGGTCTCACGTTCGCGTCCGCACTGCGCTCGTTCCTCCGCCAGGACCCCGACATCATCTTAGTTGGGGAGATCCGGGACTTCGAAACGGCCGAGATCGCGGTCAAGGCGGCGTTGACGGGCCACCTCGTGCTGTCGACCCTGCACACGAACGATGCCCCGTCGACCATCAACCGGCTTATGAACATGGGGATCGAGCCGTTCTTGGTCGCCACGTCGATCAACTCGATATGCGCGCAGCGGCTGGTGCGCCGCATCTGCACGAACTGCGTGGAAGAAGTCGAGACCCCGCCGCAAATGCTGATCCAGGTCGGGTTCGCTCCCGACGAGGTCAAGAGCCTGAAGATCAAGCGCGGCCGCGGCTGCGAGCGCTGCAACAACGGCGGGTACAAGGGGCGATCCGGACTCTACGAAGTCTTGAGCTTCACCGACGAGATCCGCG
>JBBQDF010000154.1:0-6742 GCA_038319475.1 Thermoanaerobaculia bacterium | reverse complement strand
GCACGGGCGCCGGGGCTTCGTCGATCGAAGGCTCCCGCGGCTCCGTTCCGATCAGCGCCACGACCGACGCGGCGAGGAGCAGCAGTCCCGCGGCGCCGGCGATCCGGTCGGGCGCCGCGGGCTGCGCCAGAAGCCGCGCCGCCGCCGGCACCCCGAACGCCGCGGCGCCGAAAAGCACCCACGCCGCGACGTGGTCCTTCAGAAGCACGAACGCGCAGACCGCCATCCACGCGAGCAGCGCGAGCGACCCGGCGAGCTCGCCCGCGAGCTCCAGCGCGGAGTGCGGGGACGAGGGGAGGAGCGCCACGAGAGCCCCGGCAGCAAGCCCGATCCGCGTCCACGGGCGGCGGAGAAATGCCTCCCGCGAGCCGAGAGCGGCGGCGGACGCGACGCACCCCGTGGCGAAAGTCGCGAGCGCGGCGCCCGAGAGCACCGCGATCGCCGGCACCGCGAGGTCGAGCGACCCGGGAAGGGACGGGTCCGGCCGGAACAGGTCCGGAAACGAGCGGGCGGCGACCGACGACCATCGGGAGAGCCCCGCAAGTCCCGCGGCCGCGATCCCCGCCCGAAGGAGGGCGTCTCCGATGCCTCCCTGCCGGCGGAGGGCGCGGCGCCACCCGGGACGCGCAGAGGCGAAGAGAATGTAGGCGATCGCGGCGCCGCACGGGATCAGCAGCCAGACGATGACGAGCGAAAGCGTGGCCGAGAAGCGAAACGTCGAGAGGGGAATCTCGGTGCGGTACTGGCGCAGGAGGCCCGGGATCCGGTTTCCGAGGGCGGCGGCCGCGAGGAGCGCGACCGGGACCAGGGGACGGAGCAGTCCTCTCCAGCGCACGTCGGGCCGCCGCACCGCGCGCAGAAAGAGGACGATCGCGAACCCCAGAAAGGACCCGAGCGCGACGACGCGGAGCCCCACGAGGAGCCAGTCCGCCGCGCTCCGGCGCCGCTCCGCCTCGAGGTACGACTCGGGGACCCGGATCGTGGGATAGAAGGCCGCGAGGCGGCTGCCCTCGAAGACCGCCGTCAGCCGGGGCGCCGCATCGCCGAGCCCTCCGCGGCGGGACTCGAGGGTCACGGTGGTGTCGACGCGTTTCGGACGCGCGCGCGTCCCGACTTCGAGAACCCGGTAATCGGCCGCGGGATAGCCGAGAGCGGCGGCGGCGGCGAGGCTGCGCTCGCGCGCCCGGGCTTCCGACGGGGGAGCTCCCCCCGGCGCCGCCTCCTCCCGCGGGTTCAGATACCCGACGACGCGGGCGCGGCGCGGATCGACGAAGACCTTCCACTCCTCCTTGCGCCCGGGCTCCAGGAACCTCGTGACCCAGAAGTTCAACGGCAGGGTATTTGACCCGAGCTTCTCGAACGCCCCGGGACCTCCCTTCGTGATCACGTAGCGCGCGGCGGAATCAGAAAAGCCCGGCATGTGCCCGGATTCGGCCGGCTCCTGACCGCGCGCGTCCGAGTCGAGGGCGAACCCCGTTCCTCCGTACGTCACCGACCGGTAACGGCCGAGATCGACGCGGTTGGCTTTCAGGAAAGCGCGGCCGATCGACTCGGCCCGAGCGCGTCCGATCTCGTCGCGACCGATCCGCCCCGCCGAGGATGGAACGAGCCAGCCTGCCAGCAGCACGGCCGCCGCAAGGCCTGCCGCGGTCAACGCGGCTCGCGGCACGCGCCGGACGGGCGCCGAACGCTCCGCGCTGATCGCCCGCGGCGCGGGGGCCGGGACGCTGCCGAGATCGGCGTTCGTGACGCCGGCCTCCGGCGCGAAGCCTCCGTGTTTCCAGGCGAGAAGCACCGACGCGGCGAGGGGAACGAGGAGGATCCCGGCCGCGACGGCGCCCGAGACGACGTAGTAACTGTTGTGCGACCGCAGCATGACGAGCGCGGTGTACAGCGCGTCCACCGTGAAATGCCAGACGAGAAGCGGGAGAATTCCGTAGCGCAGCATCACGAGCCCGATCACCACCCCGGCGACGCCGACTTCGACCCCGCGGATGTAGAAGGGCTGGTTCGGATACGCGGCGTGGCCGAAGCCCCAGAGAAACGCCGGCACGACTACGGCGAGGAAGCGACCCGCGCCGAGCCCGTCCAGAAAGGAGATGGAGAACATCCGGCTGATGCCCTCTTCCGACACCGCCGGGAAGAAGCCGATCAGCAGCACAGTCGCCCATGGAAATGCCGTGCTCAGCATGTCGCTGTACGGCACGTCGGCGGGCGACCAGGCCCCGAGGCGGGCGGCCACCACGTAGAAGACGGCCTGGTAGGCGAAGAAAAACGCGACGAGCGCGTAACCGAGGACGACCCCGCGGAAGAAGCGCCTGGAACGCAGACCACGAAGCGAGAAGATTGCCGAAAGCGAGAGCTGACCCGGGAAGCGCTGGCGGTAAGGCGGCTCGGCCGCCGCAATGACGCACGCTATCCCCGCACCCGCCGCCAGAGCGCCGAGGATCCCCAGGACGAGGTGGTTCGTCAGGTGGCTCGAAAGAGGGCTGGCGGTGTCGTACTCGTAGAGGGTGAGCGGCAGATTGTTGAGCGTCGAGAGAAGGTGCAGCACGAAGCCGGCGAGGCCGAACCCGCCCACGACGCCCCACCGCACGTCCTTCCGTGAGATGCGGGCAAGCAGGACTCCCGCCATGGCGAGGACGGTCAAGAGAAGCCCGAACGTCGCCGCCTGCCCCGCCGCCTCGTTCTTTGAGCGCAGCGTGCGGTAATCGCGCTGCCACGCCTCGGGAAGGTGAACGAACTCGTCGAACGCGACGACCTCTCCCCCGGCGACGATCGTGCGGTATCGGACCGTGGCGTCTTTCATGCGGAAGCCGGGGCGCTCGTCGACGAACGTCCAGTCGGCGCGCTTTGGCCGCTCTGTCGGAAACGACTCGATGGGAGTGAGGGTCGCCGCGTCGAGCCCCCTCTGCGCCAGAAAATCCGTCGCGAGGGCGCGCGCTCTTTCGCGCGGGAGTCGCTCCCCCGGCGCGTCTTCCCGCCGGACCGACTCCCACGCCACGAGGTTTCCGAGCGGCGTGATCGAGACCCGCTCTTCTTCCTTGACGGCGGAGCGGAACCACCGCATGTCCCAGCGCCAGACCTTCGCCTCCCGACCGTAAAGGCGCGACGCGCGGTCGAGCCCGAGCTCGCGCTCCAGGTAGACCTTCGGCTCCTCGTCGACGCCGAAGCGCGCCGCAAAGCGGGAGTTCGCGATCAAGCGGCCGCGCTCCTTCAAGAAGCGCTCGGCCTGCTGGCGGGCGGCGGCGCGCGGGACCCGGAACTCGATCGACGCCTCGGGAAACGCCCTTCGGAAAAGCGCGGAAGTGATGGCCGCGCCGGCAATCAGAATCGCGAGGCAGGCGA
The DNA here is from genome assembly GCA_038319475.1 of Thermoanaerobaculia bacterium. Taxonomy (GTDB): domain Bacteria; phylum Acidobacteriota; class Thermoanaerobaculia; order UBA5066; family Gp7-AA6; genus JALYUA01. The sequence goes on along the minus strand of JBBQDF010000154.1, from coordinate 3,394 downwards.
GGACGAAGCGCCAGTCGCGTCGGTCGAGCTTTTCCATGGTTCGCCCGTCAGCCGACGAGAACGCTCCCGCCGTTGACGTTAACGACCTCCCCCTGAAGATGTCTGGCCAGGTCGGAGACCAGGAAAAGGACGGCTCCGGCGACGTCCCCCGCGGAAGCGACGCGGCCGACCGGAATCGTGCTCTCGATCTCGGCCCGCCGCCCGGGATCGCTCAGAGCCTCGGCCGTCATTTCCGTGTCGACCCAGCCGGGGGCCACACAGTTGACGCGGATCCCCTTCGGCCAGAGCTCCGCCGCCAGCGACTTAGTGTAGGAGATGAGCGCCCCCTTGGTCGCGGCGTAGGCGGAATGCCCCGCCTCGCCGCGCTGACCCGCGGTCGAGGAAATGAAGACGATCGAGCCGCCCGTCTTTTCGAGGTGGGCAACCGCGGCGTCCGTCACGAGAAAGCCGCCGCGGAGATTCACCGCGAGCGCGCGATCCCAGACGGCCAGATCCCCCCGCCCCGCTTCATCGGCTTCCCATACCCCGGCGTTGTTGACGACGATGTCGAGCCGTTCCCAGGCGGCAATGACGTCGCGCACGAGCTGGCGCGCCTGTCCCGGATCGGCGACATCCCCTGCCAGCGCCATGGCCTCTCCACCGGCCTGCCGGAGCTCCCGCACGAGTCCGTTCGCGGCGCTCTCATTGGACCGGTACCCGACGGCGACACGCGCGCCCGCCAGGCAGAGCTGCTCCGAAATCGCCCGGCCGATTCCCCGCGAACCACCTGTGACCAGAGCGGTTCGAGGCGCGAGATCGAGCGTGAAACGTTCGGCCAAGTTGGTGCGTATCTTAGTTTAGAGAGGTCAGACCCACCACCAAGCCGGGCGGGCGGTTTGCGAAGGCGCAACGCCCGCCTCCCGCGTTTTCTTTCCCGTCCGGTCCCGCCGTTTAAACGACCGCTGCGCCAGAGGCGATCCGGGCAACGAGAGTGCCGTATGGACGCTGGACGCTCAACGCTGAGCGTTCAACCGGCTCTGCTTTCACCTTCCCGCCAGCAATCCTCCGATCCAGGACGTCAGCGCTTCGAGCGTCGGAGTGGAGTTCTTCATCTGCACGTCCACCTCGGCGGCGCGGGAGAGAGCGCGGGCGAGCTCCCGAACCGTGTAGCGCGACGCGCGCTGCGCGGCTTTGAACCAGAGATACCCGGCGACCGCTCCGCCGCGAGCGGCGAATGGAGACCGCCCGAACGCCGAGACCGGCTCCGACAGTCTCGGGAGGACGCGCGCCTGGAACACGGGGTACGACATGTTCCGGTCGAAAGCCGGCGCGCCGGGCTCCGCGAGCGCGGCCCGGATCAGCAGCATGTGGCGGATCTCGCCGGTCATCATCGAAAGGAATTTGAACGGCCACTGCTCATCCGTATCGACTTCGCGTTCACCGGTGCGGACGGGGCGGTTCGAGAAGAGCCGCCCGAGCCTCTCGAGCGCGTCCCGGGCGTCCCGGCGGCCGACCGCGTCGAAGAAGAGGTAGAGGTCTTCGGAGGCGGCATCCTCGACCGTCTGCCGGACGTCTTCCGCGCGAACGCGGCCGCCCGGTCCGGCGATGTCGAGCAGCTTCTCGAGCTCCGCGACGAAAATCGGCGGAGCGAAATCGGTCTGAAGCAGGAGCCGCTGAAGAGCCTCGCCTTCGAGGGTCACCTCCCGCTCCTTCGCCCGCGCGCTCGCGAGCCGCTTCAACTCGGGGCCGGCTGCTTCGCGCTTGTCACCGATCTGAATGTCCAGCACGAGGCCGCCGGCGGCGATCTCCGCTAGCAACCCTCCCGCGGGGGGCGAGGTCGCAGTGGCTACGACGACTGTTCCGTCGTTGCCTCGCTCCAACAGCAGTCGGATCGCGCTCTGGAGCGCTGCCGAGCCGCCTTTTCCGTCCGGCAGCTCGCGGAGGATTTCCGTCAGCATCGGCGTGTCTTCCTTGCGCCGCGTTTTTTTCGCGACGCTCTCCCCGGTTTCGGCCGGATCGGACCCCGAGGAGAGCCCGAGAGCCGAGAGAACCGCCCGCATGTGGCGGAAGGCCTCACGGCGGCCGGAGGGCGTTCCCGCGCTCCACGATTCGACGGCCTTTCCGACGAGCACGCCGGCCGAGTCCGTGCCGAGAATCCGTCCGATGTCGAACGCGACGACGCGACGCGGGGAGAAGAGCGACCGGTTCAGCAGCGCGTCGGCAATCGCGTCCGCGGGCGCTTCATCCCCGAATCGGAGCGCCTCGCCGTCTGATCCGGCGAGCTTCTCGGCCACCTCGGAAGCACGCTCCTCGACGAAGAACGAAATGTCCCCCGTGATGAGCACGACGGCGGGAGCGTCGGGAAAGGGCGGGATCGCGTCGGGCGAAAACCGGGTGCGCGGCAAGGAGAAATTTCTAGCCTTCGGCCTTCACGAAGCGGATCCGGATCTCAGCGAGGGAATGGGGCCACTTCGCCGGCGATAACCACGCCCGCTTCAACGGCATCGTGCAGGCGCCCGGCGTCCGAAAAACGTATCCAGCTCAGCCCTCGAGAAGCCCCTTTTCGGACAGCTCCTGGCACTGGACGCAGTGGGGCGCCCACGGCACCGCGTTCAACCGCTTCTCATTCATGGTCGTACTGCAGTTCAGGCAGTTCCCGAAGGAGCCGTCTTCGATGCGCCCGAGCGCCTGATCGATCAGCAGGAGCGTGTTCCGGTCGTTGTCGGAGAGCGAGTACAGGAACTCGCGGGTGTAAGAGGAAACCGCCTTGTCCGCGATGTCCTGCGTAGCGTCGTCGCCGGTCTCTTCCTCCGCATTGCGGGTCTTCGCCAGATCGGCCGAAATGCTGTTTTTTTTGTCGGTGAGAAGGCGGCGGTAGCGCTCGAGCTCTTTCCGGGCCAACTTCACGGGGCGGGGGCTGGTCGTCGCCATCGGTTCCTTCTCTTTCTCCCCGCGCCGGGCGCGGGTTCGATTTCGAACGCGAGATCATATCCGAGAATTTCCGCCGCAAAAGGGGGCTGGTTCCGGCCCGGCAGGGTCTCGGTTTAGTCGCGAGGCTTTCTTTAAGCGGCGGTTGGGCTGGGCTTGGGTTCCGATTGAGTCCGTTCGCCGCTTCCTGACCAGCCGCTGACTTTTCGCATTTTCGGGCGCGCGTGGGACGCGCGCGCCCGAAAACAACGCGGCGTCCTTTCCGCGAGTACGCGGGGCGCCGCTAGGGAATCTGGTACGCGGCAGTGCCGCGTTGTGCGCGACAGTTCGGCTCGGTAGGGTGTCGGTTTGTTCGCCTGACCGCGTAATCGCGAGGCTTTCTTTAAAGCATTTTGCGGCGGCTGCGCTCCCAGAGTGATTTTCGGGAAATTCCGAGGCGTTTCGCCGCGAGGGTCCGGTTGCCTCCGGCTCGGCGGAGGGTCTCTTC
>JBBQDF010000153.1:0-6754 GCA_038319475.1 Thermoanaerobaculia bacterium | reverse complement strand
GACCCCTTTGCGGACACCTACTCGCTGAACGACTTTCTGGCGGACGCCCTGTCCTTCGGCGTCATGCCGGAATCCCTGCCCGACCCGGAGTGGACGGAGCGGGCCCATTCTTCCCGAAGCGAGGCCTCACTTTCCCTCGGCGAGCCGTTGCCGGGTGACGACACGGAGCCTTCCGTCAACCGCCGTCGCCCCCCGACTCACCCTCTCGGGGTCGCGCGGTAGGAGCCTTCTCTCAGCGAGACTTCTTCTCCGCCTGCGCTGGCCGGTTCTCCGCCTGCGCTGGCCGGCCGTCTTTCGCGGCGGCCGACTTCGGCTCCAGATAATCGGGCACGTGGTTTGAAATCGGCGGCACCGACTTCAGGTAAGCGAAAATCGCTTTCAGGTCCGCGTCGGTTGCGCGACCGATCCAGGGCCAGGGCATCGGAGGCTGGATCATCCGGGAGGTCCCCATGTGCTTTCCGGTGCGCATCGCCTTGATGAACATGTCCTCGGTCCAGATCCCCAGTCCCGTGTTCTTGTCCGGCGTCAGATTGGCCGTGTAGCTGACCCCCCAGGGCCCGGCAAATGCCGTGTTGCTGGCGGTGTTCGTCGAGATCCATGGCCCGGCGGGCGGGGGTGGCGGCGGCAACGTCATTCCCTCGGGGTGCCCCGACAGCATGCGGGTCATGTCGGGCTCCGGCCCGTTCGCGCCCATCTTGAAAGGCGTGTGACAGTCGTTGCAGGCCATGATGTCGACGAGGTATTTGCCGCGCGAAACCGCGCTTCCGGGAGAGAACTTCTGCGCGGCCGCGGGCAAGGCAACGAGCAGGGCGGCGAGAGGAACGAGCCTCCGGATCAAAGGACGCATCACACAATTCCTTTCGGCGGCTTCAAGTTTGGCGCGGATTCTAAGAAGCCGGGGGCGAGCCGTCAAGGCGCCGGCGCCACGCTCCCTCTAAGGAGCGTGAGCGTCAGACCGGGAGTCGTCGCGCGGACCCGCCACGGGCCGCGGTACTGAAGGAATACCGAGAGCCGCCGGGTTGCCCGAGCCCGCTCAGCGAAGAGGACCGGCGGTGACCGCCGGCGTGACATCGATCGTCGTCGTCGAGCTCGTCGTCGTCGTGGTCGTTCCGGTCGTCATCGTTCCGGTCGTGGTCGTCGTCTCCGAGTAGGGCGAGGGAGATGGCGCGGGCGCGCTGTTCGTCATCCCTCCGCCGCTCGAGGCATCGCCGGTGATCTGGAGCGCGTTGTTGACGCTGACGACACCTTCGGCCTCCTTCGCTACCGACTCCGCTCGAGACTTCTCGTCCTGGCTGTGAACGGGGCCCGAGAGAGTCACGACTCCGTTCGTCACGTTGACGTCGACGCTGGTCAGGGTCGTCGCGCCGACTGTCGAGGCCAGCTTCGACTTGATGTTCGTCTTGATCCTGGCGTCGCGAGCCTGGCCCTCGATCGTTTCATTCGGCCGGCACGCCGCGAGGGCGATGGAGCAGAGGGCCGCAAGGATGAGGAAACCCCGGGCGATCGTTTTCATAAGTCCTCCACGGGGTCGCGGCAGCAATAGGGATGCCATGGCGGAGGCATCGGGCCGGGCGCGGGGCGCAACCTCCCGATCCGGCCTGTTTCCAACAGCGCCTGCCGCCCGCAGCCTCCCGTTGTTACGACAGCCACACGGTCGAGGCCCATCCCAGAAGACCGCCCGCCGCGAGCAGAAGAATCGCGAGCACAACGACAAGCCATCGCACGGCCGGAAAACGAGGGACAGGAGCCGCGGCGCGCTCGGGCGCGAACAGACTCTGCTTCATGACGAGCCTCGACTCGAGAACACTCTCCGCGCCCGCGATCAGGTGGGCCTGCCGGATAGACTTGCGGCGATCGTCCCCTTCTTCCGCGGCCGCGGACTGGGCCGCCTTCAACACAGCATTCTTGATGTCGCCGCCGGAGAGCTCGAACCGGCGCGCGAGAGCCGCGAAGTCCACATCCGGGGCGAGCGGCGTCTTGCGGGGGTGGACCTGAACGCGCCAGATCGCCTCGCGCTCCGCGGCCCCGGGCGCCTCGAAGAGAATGTGGGTCCGGATGCGCCGCTCGAAGGCGGGGTCGAAGTTCGCCGCCAGGTTCGTCGCGAAGATGACGACCCCGGGGAATGACTCGAGCTCCTCGAGAAGGATGTTGACGGTGTGGTTCGCTTCGCGTTCGTACCCGTGCGACGTTCCAGCGAACCTGCGGCTTGCGATCGCGTCCGCCTCGTCGAAGAAAAGAACCGCGTCCGCGGAGCGCGCCTCCCGGAACACGGCGACGACGTTCTTCCCCGTTTCGCCGGCCCATGCACTTTCCATCTCGCCGTAACGGACCTTCAGAAGAGGGCGCCCGAGCGCCTGCGCGACAGCTTCCGCGCAGATCGTCTTGCCGGTCCCCGGCGGCCCCGCGAAATGAAACGCCAGGCCGAGCCCCGTGTCGTGTCGCTCTCCGAGGCCCCACTCGTCGTAAAGAAGAGTCCGCTTCTCGATCTGCACAAGAGCTTCCGAAAGCGCCTGGCGCGTCCGGCGCGGGAGAACGACGTCGTCGAACGTCCGCCGCGGAGCGATGACCTCGGCGAGGTTTCTCCGAGCGCCCAGGGTCAGGAGCTGCCGCAGCATGCTCCCGATCACAGCAATTCGGGGGCCACCTCGCCGGGCGCGCGGTTGCACGGAGAGCGGCCGGAGGAACCGATGGCCGACAAATGCCAGCACGATTCATGCACCTGCCAGCCGACCGGTGAAGGAGCCGCTCCCGATTTCTGCTCGGAGCCGTGCTCACTGCGCAAGATCGAGTTCGAAGAATGTGCGTGCGAGCACCCGGAGTGCCGCGGCCACACGCAATCGTCCGCTTTTGCCGCGGAAACGATGGAAAAGCGCCAGAGCGACAAAGATGGTCGACATTCGCGGCCGGGAAGCCCGATAAGCGTCAGTCACGCCGATGGGGTTATCCCGACGTCACCGGCCTACCTTGTTCAAACCGACTCTTTTTCAGCAAGTTACGGTTCGACGGATGGGCGATCCGTTATCGCCTGAAAAGGGAACGCCGGTTGCACTCTCCTGGCTTCACAAGGGGTGGCGAAGCGATGGCGATTCACAACCCGAGCGAGGACGTCGACGATCCTCGCCGGCACACGCTCGGCGGTTTCCGACCCGGTCAGGGCTTTGGAGCATCCGGAGCGGACGAAGACGAAACTCTTTCGATCGAGTTCGAGACAGACGATCCCTCCCCCGAGGAAAACCCGTTCGGAGATCTCTCGACGGCCGCCCCGCGGCTTTGAACGGTCCCGCAACTCAAATCAGACTCATCCTTGGAGCGGAGCGACGAAGGACCTGGCGCCGTGAAACAGCGGATGCGGGTCCTTCGCTCCGCTCCGGATGATCACGTTCGGATGCAGCGGCCCCGGGTATCCTGACGCCAGAAAATCGCCCGCTCCCCCGCGCCGCCGCGCCTCTCGAATCAGGCGCTCGTACTCCGGGCGGATGACCCGGTAGCACTCGCACGACGCGGCTTCCAGGCCTGCCAAATCGGTGAGCTTGATCCGCCCGCGCCCCTGGCCGCGGCCGTCACCGTGGCGCGGCGAACGCCGAGCATCTGCGAAAGGAATTCCTCTGTCAGCGGGAAGGTGTCGCCCGGCATGCGGTCGTGAGAAAGGAAGAGCCACCGCGCGCACCGCTGGTCGATCGGGTGGAGGCGGTTGCACGCGCCCGATTGCACGATCTGGGAGAGCAGGGCGGCCTCCGTGTAACGGACGAGAAGCGGGCGAAGAGCGCCGCCGTGACTGATCGCTTCCCGCAGCACCGAGGCGGGGAGGTCGGTGGCCTCCCCCTCGATCTGTATGAAGACCTCCATCGGCATCGTCTGCGTCCCCAGAAAAACCGGGACTCCCACGACGCCCTCGTTCCCGACGGTCGCAACCTCGACGAGAGCCGTCCTCCATCGTCGTGACCATGGACGCCACCGCGGTTCGGGGAAAGCCACGCGTGTGATCCGCGTCGGTTTTCGAATGAGATTCCTTTCGTCCGGGAAATGATTTCCAGGGCAATTCAGGTACGGAAACGTACCCATCACACTTTGTACGGGTGCGTACATAGCCCTGGGCGTGCCCGAAAAATGCAGCAGATGGGTACGCCAACGTACCGACCACGCTCGCACCGGCCGCTACTTTAGGCCGCCTATGATGACTTCCGCGGGCCCGGACCTCGACCGGCAGATCGAAAAAAAATTAAACGGCGACGCGAAGAAGAAAACGCCGCCGTACTCGACGAGCGAGAAAGCGGCGAATCGTCTCGTCCGCCGGCTCGAAATGCAGGATATGCCGTGCACCATCGAGGAAATCGATGGCTCCTGGTACTGCACGTTCTGGATTCTCCTGCCGAACAGTCGCGAACGGCTTTCGACAGGCAGTGGGGAAACGCGCGCTCTCGCGGTTGCCCGCGCGGTGATGAACGCGCGGCTCGGGATGGGAGCGAGCCTCTCCCGCGTCGCGGACGGGATGTCGAGCCGCGTTCACTGGGCTCACGCCTCGGGGATGCTCGACGAGCCGCGGTCGTGCGCCGGATGCGGCACCGACCTTCCCACGCGGAACCGGGAAGCGGCGAACCGCTTCTGCACGGTGTGCTCCTGGCGCGCCCATCGCGCCACGGCCTCGGGCGATGACATCCGAAAACCCGTGACGCAGGGTGCGGGAAACGTGTCGCGGATCGTCATTCTGCCGGGGAGTTCTTCCGTCGGCTGAGGGCTGTTTCCGAGAATCGGCCGGAAGATCCGACGCACGGATCCGGCCCGGCTGGCCCCGGGGGCGGTTCTGCGGCCGAAGGAAATTTTTCTCTAGAGTCGCGGCGCCGGGACGGTCCCTAATTGACTCCGATGGACGCGAGCCTGTCGAGCTCCCGCCGGATGACGATGTAGCACTCGCACGACGCGCGCTCCAACCCCTCGCGATCGATGACATCGATACGGCCCTGGCGGTAGCGGATGAGACCTTCCTGCCGCAGCTCGCCCGCCGCCACCGTGACCGTCGCCCGACGGACTCCGAGCATCATCGAAAGAGATTCATGGGTCAGGAAGAACCCGTCGCCCTCGACGCGGTCGTGCGTCATCAGAAGCCAGCGGGCGCACCGCTGCCGAAGCATGTGGAGACGGTTGCAGGCCGCCGATTGCGCAATCAGCGTCAGCAGCGTCTGGCTGTAGTGCTGGATGATCTCGGAGAGCGCTCCGCCGTTCTTGATTTCGTCGCGAAACGCGGAGGCCTTCATTCGAAGCGCCCTCCCGGCGACCTGTACGAACGCTTCGAGAGAAACGGAGCCCGTATCGAGAAACATGGGAAGTCCGACCATCCCCTCGTTGCCGACGGTCGCCGCTTCGACGGTCGAGCCGTCCTCCATCGTCGTCACGAGGGACGCCACTCCGTCCACCGGGAAGTAGACGTCGGTGACCGGTTTGCCCGGTACGTGAAGCATCTGGCGGATCTCCAGATGCACCGGCTGAAGCAGCGGTTCGATCCGCTTGAACTCTTTGGAAGAAAGAGACGCGAGGAGGTGGTTCCCCGGCCCTGGCTTTCCTTTGGTGGTGACGCCCGGCTTTGCCATGATGACCTTTCCCAGGAGTTGGCCGTTGCCTCTGACCCTGTGATGTATCCAAACTACATGTTGGAAACGTACAAAGCGGTACGTCACCAGACAGGTGAAATTCGGCGTGCGGGCCATAAAGTGGAACGCTCAGGAGGCGCCATGCCCCAGACCCCGCACGTCGAGAAGCACTTCACTTCCTCCGCAACGATCCGCGACATCGTGATCGGCATGTCGGACGGGCTCACGGTGCCTTTTGCCCTCGCCGCGGGACTCTCGGGCGCCGTCAACTCGACCCGCGTCGTGATCACGGCGGGCCTCGCGGAGATCGCCGCCGGGTCGATCGCGATGGGGCTCGGCGGCTACCTCGCGGCACGGACTGACGCGGAGCACTACGCCGCGGAACGCGCGCGCGAGGACCGCGAGACGATCGAGATCCCGGAGGAAGAAACAAAGGAAGTGATCGAGCTCTTCGAGGAGTACGGCGTCCCGCACGGGTCCGCAGTCGAGGCGGCGCACGCTCTCCGAAAGGACCGGAAGCGCTGGGTCGACTTCATGATGAAGTTCGAGCTCGGGCTGGAACGGCCGGACCCCTCGCGCGGTCGCACGAGCGCGCTGACGATCGCGGGCTCTTACGTCGCGGGAGGCCTGATCCCGCTCGCTCCCTACTTCTTCGTGCGCGAGAACAAGTCGGCGCTCCTCGCCTCCGTTGCGGTCACGATCCTCGCTCTCTTCATCTTCGGCTGGATCAAAGGCCAGTTCACCGTCAAAAGGCCGCTGCGAAGCGCGTTCCAGACGACGATCGTCGGAGGCCTCGCCGCCGGCGCCGCGTTCGCGATAGCCAAGGCAATCAGCTAGCAACACTCGGATTCACCGTGGACGTTGCGGAAATCGCCTCACGCGATTCCCGCAATCGCCCACAGGGACTACTACTACGCAGAGGCGGGGAGTTCGTCGCGCGGCGCCGCCGCGCCCCTCGGACACTTCATCCCGTCACCGGCTCGCATCCCGACGAGCGCCGCGGCTCAGTGAGAGGGGTGCAGAGCTGCGCTCCAGGCAAGATGGTCGCTAAGCTCGCCCCGAGAGGAGTCTCCTGACCGAAGGGAAGGAGGAGCCTCTCGGGGCGGGAGCCGAAGCGAACGGAGGGACGAGGCCAGCGGTCGAGCCGACAGGCGAGCCGCTGGCCGGTG
>JBBQDF010000152.1:0-6763 GCA_038319475.1 Thermoanaerobaculia bacterium | reverse complement strand
TCTAAACCGTCGCCTCCGCTTCCGTCGCCTTCGCTCACTTTGGGACGTACCGTTTGCCGCGGTGCGGCAAACGGCACCGGCGAGCGGCTCGGCCGGATGCGGCCTTCGACCGCTCGCCTGGCCCCTTCGTTCGCTTCGGCTCCCGCCCCGAGAGGCTCCTCCCTCCCTCTGGACGGGAGACTCCTCTCGGGGCGAGCTTATCCACCGGTGCGGCTGAACGCCGGCGCGCCGGCTGTCTCCGGTCGTTCGAGGAATGTTGAAGTGACCTGATGATCAGGTTCGTTTGGTGCGTCTGTTTCTGTCGGATTCCTCGAGTCTGTGACTGGCGGAGGCGGCGAGGTTCAGGCCGTAGATTTTTTTCAGCTCGCGGATGCGGGATCGCGTCTCGGGGGTGAAGGGGGGCTTGCCCTCGAAGGCATGAAGCACGATTCCTTCGAGGAGGTCTCCGAGAGAGATGTCGTGATACTCGGCCAGGGCTTTTAAGACTTTCAGGATTCGTTTTTCCATCCGGACTCCGGTCTGGACCCGTTCCACCTCGATGGAAGCGCTCATCGGGTCAATGTATCCGAGGATCGCCCGTTTGCTGGCACCGGGCTCGCCGCGAGAGGGCTCTGAAGGCGCGCCCAGGACCTTCGTGTCGGCAAGCCCCTGTTCGTCCGATGGACGGTCAGCCATTTGTACGATGGCGTACCGTATTCCATCGGGCGGCGTTCTAATGTCCGCGCCGTGTTGCCTGCCGGCCAAGATCTTGACACCACCCTGTCACTTCTCCTGAATGGGGAAACGCGGCGCAACCCGCCGCCTTATTCGACGAGCCCGCTCGCCGCGGACCGGCTCCTGCGGCGGCTTTCCCGCCAGGGGATTTCCGCCCGCGTCGAAGAGTGGGGGGGTCTCTGGTACTGCACCCTGTTTCAGGGGACGTCGCGGCTCTCTTCGGGCAGCGGCGAGGCACGCCCGCTCGCCATCTCGCGCGCGGTCCTCGGCTGCCGGTTTGGAATCCCCGCGCCTTCGACCTCCCCCTCTCCCGGCCGCATCGACCGGACCCTTTCGCGTCCCGCCTCGGAGCTGTCCCGTCAGTGCGAGGAGTGCGGAAGCCCCCTGAACCCGACGAAGGCGCGGGCGACCCTGCGGCGGCTCTGCAACGTCTGCAGCTGGAAGCGCGACAAGGTGCGGCTGGCCGAACCTCGGCCACCCGATCCTTCTCCGTCCAGGCGCGAACCCTCGGCGGGCTGAAACTCCCGGGAGGCGCGGGGGGCCCGGCAATCCCGGCGCCGTGAGACCATCGCCATCCATGCGGATTCCGCGGTGCGGGCCCTTCGTTTCGGCGTTTCTCGCGGTCTGCCTGGCAATTCCTGGACTCGTCAAGGCGATCGAGCCGCCCTCCGCCGCCGCCTTCCGGTCGGCGTTCGAGGCGCAATTTCCGAAAACCGCCGCAAACGGCGCCGCGCTCGAGCTCGAGTCCCTCGCCGCGCCCCTTGGAATCGACCTGGCGCCGAAAGACGCGCCGAAGAGGACCCGCCCCACCGACGAGCTCGTGGCCGCGTACGTCGGTCCGGGCGATTACGTGGATGGACAGTTGCGAGGCGCCGACGAGCGGATCGGCGCCCCGCCCGAGGCGCTCGTCCGATTTCTCGCGGAGCACCCCGGCGCGCTCGACGAAATCCGGTCGCTTCTCCTGCGCAGTGAGCCGCGCTGGGAAATGGACGTGACGGTGGGGCTCCGGGGCCCGATGCCGAACGTCCTCGGGCACATGCGTCTCCAGCGCCTCCTGATGGCGCGCGCTCTGCTCGAGGCGAGAGACGGGCTTGCCGACGACGCCGTCGGGACCCTCGAGGCGTCGTGGCGTTTGAACGAGGAGCTCGCATCGCATCCCGAGCTGATCAGCCATCTGATCGTCCTCGCGGTCGCCAGACTTCAGGCGGGAGTTCTCCGAAAGGTGGATTCCCCGGCGTGGGGATGGTCGGACCGGATGCGAGACCGAAAGCTCTTCGCCGGCTACACCGCCGCGCTCGAGAACGAATGCTGGTGGAGTCCCGATCTGCGGGACCTGACGGGCGAGTCGGGCGCCTTTGGACGGACCCTGCGCCGGGTTGGCGACGCGTACCGGCGGCGGGACCTCTGCGAGTGGACTCCCGGGTCGCTGACCCGCGCCTGGGACGACTCGTACCGGGCGGAATTTGAAGAAGGCGAAATTGAGTTCGTCGCGCCGAATCTCCAGGACAGTTTTTTCCGCTGGCGGCGGTACCTGCTCGATGCCGAGCTCACGGCGCTCATCCTCGACGCGCGCGGCGAGAGGGCCGCCTCGCGCCGCCACCTGTGGCCCGAGAAGCTCTCGAGCCTCGGCACGGGAGTTTGCCCCGGCCGGAAGTGGTTCTATCGCGCAGGAAAGAACGGCATCGCCACTTTTGGGCTCGAAGGCGACCCGATGGAGCCCGGCTCCGCCCCTCTGCGCCTGCCGCTGACGTTCACTGCGGGAACACCGGTGATCGCGCCGCGAAAGCCGGGCCGCCCGCCCGACCCGGTTTTCTGACCGCCGCTGGTGGCGCGGCTTGGCGGTTCTTCGCTCCCGCGTCTTCCCGCGCAGACCAGCATCGGGGCGGCAGAATCGCGGTCGCGCCGAACGAAGATTCCTCGAGTGCCGCGCGTCACGGCGACCCCCGCGGAGGAGGAAGCTACGCGGCGTTACCGACGTCTCCCGGCGACCTCCGCGAAGAACGCCCCGCTGTCGACCGGCCGGCCGAGGAAGCGCTCGACGAGCAGCCGCGCCGGCTCCTCCCCGCCGCGGGCGAGGATCGTTTTGCGGTAGCGCCGTCCGACCTCGGCATCCATCAAGTTGTCGCCGTACACGGAAAGCATGTCGAGCGCGAGGACTTCCGCCCACATGTAGCCGTAGTAGCCGGCGGCGTAGCCGTCGGCGATGTGCGCGAACGTCCCGGGAAACGCGGTGCCTTCCTCGTGCCCCAGGGAAGTGGCCCCTTCGAGCCGCCGCCACGCTTCGATCGCGCCTTCCGGGCTCTCGGACGCCAGGGCCATGTCGAAATCGGAGTAGAGAAGCTGGCGGGCGTAGAGAATCCCCTGCCCGAATCTCCGAGCGGCCTCGAGGCGCTCGACCAGAGCCGGGTCGAGGGGAGGGCACTCCGGGCATGCGTCGCGAAGGGTCTTCAGGCTCTCGTAGCGCCTCGCCCACTCCTCGTGGATCTGCGAGGGGGCCTCGACGAAATCGCGTTCGACCGACGTTCCCGCGTGCTGGTTGTACTCGGTCTCGGAGAGCACCCCGTGGAGCGTGTGGCCGAACTCGTGAAAGAACGTCTCGAGCTCGTCCTGCGTGAAACCGACGCGGTCCGAGTTCGTCACGAGGACGGACACGGGCGTCCTCTCTTCCCGGAGGCTGCCCCCGCGCACGGGCCAGGCGGCCGCGTGCTTGAACTTTCCTTCGCGCGGGAAGAGATCCATGTAGATGCCGCCGAGAAACCTCTCCGTGGCCGCCTCCCGGACGTCGAAATAGCGAACATCCTCGTGCCAGACGGGAACCGCCGCACGTTCGAATCGAACGCCGTACAGTTGCGAGATGACGCCGAGGACCCAGGCGATGGTCCGCTCGGTCGGGAAATACTTCCGGAGCTCCTCCTGGTCGACGCGGAAGCGGCGCTCCCTCAGCCGCTCTGTGTAGTAGGTGAGATCCCACCGATGGAGCCGCGTGTCCGCGAGCGGCCTTCCCGTCGCCTCGGACTTTGCGGCCCGAAGATCCGCCAGGTCTCTCGTCTCCGCCTCGGCGACCGCGGCGCGCACCTCGTCTAAGAAACGCCGCACTGTCTCCGGGTTTCCGACCATGCACCGGCGCGTGGCGTACCGGGCAAAGCTCTCGAGACCATAGAGCGCGGCGAGCTCCCTGCGCAGGGCCACCATCTCGTCCAGGATCGGCAGGTTCGCGGGAGTGCCACGGTTGGTGTTGGCGATGTAGTACCGGCGGCGGGCGGCCTCATCATGCGCGTTGGCCATGAACGGGACGTATTCGGGGTAGTCGAACCCGACGATCGCATTCCCGTGCTCGTCCCGTTCGACGCGTTCGATCCAGGCCGGCGGCAGGCCCCGCGTCTCATCGGGTGAGAACGTGAGCTTCGTTTCGTTTTCCCGGATGTGTTTCTCGAACTCCTGCGAGAGCTCGTTGACGCGCTCGGCGATCTCGCGCGCCCTCGCCCGTTTTCCGGCCGGGAGCGACACGCCGCTGTCCTCGAAAGACTCGAGGAGATCCTTCCGAAGCTGCGCCTGTGCGGGAGAGCCGGGCCGGACGGCGAGCACCCGTTCGTACAGCTTCTCGTTCTGAAAGACCTCCGTCGAGAAGCTCGCGAGCTCGACCATCACGGGGTCCGCCGCGTCGCGGACGCTTCTGTCCGGATGCACGTTGTTCAGGATCGAGATGGGCCCCGAAACGTTTTCGAGCGCGATCGAGTCGCGGTCCCATTGATCGAGCACGTTTTCGGGAGTGACTTCGTCGAGCGGGATCTCTTCCATCTTCCGCACCTGCTCGCGGGCGGCGCGCAGCGCCTCACGCCACGCCGCCGTCAGCGTGACGGCGTCCAAGATCGGCAGGGTGACGCGCTCCGGAGGGCCTGGCATTCCCGGCATTCCGGGCAAGGTAACCGAAAACCGGGGGGAGCGCCGTGGCTTTCCGGCCGGCCGCGGCGCCTGCTATCTTTCGGAGATGCGCGTTCGGCTCGTATCCGGCTCGCACTTCGCCGCGGCGCACCGGCTCCACCGCGACGCTTGGGACGCGGAGACGAACCGGCGCGTCTTCGACAAGTGCAACAACGCCAATGGACACGGACACACGTACGAGCTCGAGGTGACTGTCGAGGGCCAGATCGACCCCGAGACGGGATACGTGATGGATTTCGGAGACCTGAAGCACACGGTCGACGAATCGGTCATCCGCAAGCTCAACCGGCGACACCTGAACTTCGACGTGCCCTTTCTCTCAGGGGTCAATCCGACCGCGGAAAACGTCGCCGTGGCCATCTGGCGGCAGCTCGAAAATCGGGTCGCGCCCGCTCGCCTCGTTCGCGTGAGCCTGAACGAGACCGCGAAGAACCGGGTGGTGTACGAGGGAGAGGGAGCCCCGCGATGAACGGGCTCCTCCGGGGATCCGGACGCCGTCGCCTGACGCGGTCGAGACGCCACAGGATGATCGCGGGTGTGTGCGGCGGCCTCGCGGAGTACCTCGATCTCGACGTCACGCTCGTGCGTGTGCTGTACGTGAGCGTCTCGATCGTTTCCGCGGCATTCCCCGGGATCCTCACGTACGTGATCCTCATGTTCGTGATGCCGCGGGCGGACGCCGGCGGCCCGTGACCCGGCCGCGGATTCTCGTCACGAACGACGACGGGATCTTCTCCGAGGGGATCGAGCGGCTCGCGGCCGCGCTGTCGGAGGTCGGCGAGGTCGTCACGGTCGCGCCCGATCAGGAACGCAGCGCCGCCGGCCATTCCCTGACTCTGCAGCACCCGCTCCGGGCCAAGCTCGTCGGGCCCGAGCGGTGGTCAGTCGACGGCACCCCGACGGATTGCGTGAACTGGGGAGTGCTCCATCTCCTGAAAAACGACCGCCCGAAGCTGCTCTTCTCGGGCATAAACCTCGGGTTGAACCTGGGCGACGACGTGACCTACTCCGGGACGGTCGCCGCGGCGTTCGAGGGAACGATCCTCGGGGTCCCTTCCGTGGCGATTTCCCAGGAGATCGAAACCGGGTTTTCCTTCGACACCGCGGCGGACTTCGCCCGGCGCATGGCACGGCGGCTCCTGGAAGACGTGCTGCCTCCCGGCACGCTCGTCAACGTCAACGTGCCGGCCGGCCCGGTCCGGGGCGTCCGCGTCTCGCGCCTCGGGAAGCGCCGCTATGGCGAGGCCGTGATCGAAAAGCTCGATCCGCGGGGCCGTCCCTATTACTGGATCGGTTCTACGGTGCCGGAGGGGGAGCGCGAAGAGGGGACCGACATTTCCGCCGTCGCCGAGAAGTGGATCGCGCTAAGCCCGCTGCACCTCGATCTCACCGACTACCGGTCGCTCGAGCGTCTGGAAGCGCTCGCCCGGCGTCTCGACGCGGACCGGGCCGGCGCGCCCTCACCGGCTCAGTAGGCGAGCACTTTCCGCGCGGCGTCCGCAACTTTTTCGGAGTTGGGGAGGATCGCCCTCTCGAGAATCCGGCTGAACCCGACCGGAGTGAACGTGGAGCCGACCCGCCCGATCGGGGCGTCCAGGTAGGGGAACAGACGCTCCTGGATCTGTGACGCGACCTCGCCGCCGAATCCCCCGTGGACCTTGTCCTCGTGCGCGACGAGCACGCGATTTGTTTTCTTGACGGACGCTTCGATCGCCTCGTGGTCCAGCGGCACGAGCGACCGCAGATCGAGGACCTCGACCGACCGCCCCTCTTTTTCCAGGACGCCGGCGGCTTCTAGCGCGAAGTGGACGGGCGTGCCGTAGGCGAGCACGGTCAGGTCCGTCCCCTCGCGGCGGAGGCGCGCCTTTCCGAACGGCACGGCGAAGTCCGATGGCACGTTCGCGCGCGCCATCGGGTTGTTGTAGAGGAACTTCGGCTCGAGAAACACCGTCAGGCCTCGCGACCGGATCGAGGTGCGCAGGAGCCCTGCGGCATCGTCGGCGAAAGCGGGGTAGACGACGCGGAGCCCTGGAAGCGTCGTCAGCCATCCTTCGATGTTCTGCGAGTGGTAGAGCCCGCCGCCGATGTAGCCGCCGGAAGCGAGACG
>JBBQDF010000151.1:0-6785 GCA_038319475.1 Thermoanaerobaculia bacterium | reverse complement strand
CAGGAGCAGGCCCGTCGACGTCGCCCCGCGCTTGCCGGCCCGCAACGCCTGCTCGAATCGATCGGCGAGCAGCGTCCGGTTGGGCAACCCGGTGAGCGCATCGTGGCGCTCCCGAGCAACGAGATCACGCCCGACAGGAGCGCCGGCGTTGGTCAAGCTGGGCCCCGAATAAGCGTCACCATGTACGCGGCCTCCGGGTTCGCCGGCGACCACGTCCTCTCGCTAGATTCCGGGTGACTGGTGTCCGCGATAAAGTCCGCGAAAAAGGACCGTCGGTCCAAAGGAGGTAGCCATGCGCTTCCCCGCCCGGGTCTCCCTTCCCGGATCCACGTCCCGCCCGCCGTTTTTCTCCACGCTGCCCTTTCTCGCCTCCCTGCTTCTCGCCTCGCCCGCTGCGTTCGCCGCGGCCGGGGCTCCGCCCGAGCTCGCCGGCCTCGATGCGCTCTACGCTTCGCTCGACTCCCTGTACATAGACCTGCACCGCAATCCCGAGCTCTCGCTCCACGAGGAAAAGACGGCGGCCCGGCTTGCAAGCCGGCTGCGCGCCTTCGGGTACGAGGTCACGGAGCATGTGGGTGGGCACGGCATCGTCGGTGTCTTGAAGAACGGGCCCGGGCCGACTTTGTGGTTGCGGACCGACATGGATGCACTCCCGATGAAGGAGCAGACCGGCCTCGCCTACGCGAGCACCGCGACGGCGACGACAGAGACCGGCGAGACGGTCGGGGTGATGCACGCCTGCGGC
The DNA here is from genome assembly GCA_038319475.1 of Thermoanaerobaculia bacterium. Classification (GTDB taxonomy): domain Bacteria; phylum Acidobacteriota; class Thermoanaerobaculia; order UBA5066; family Gp7-AA6; genus JALYUA01. The sequence continues at coordinate 6,040 of JBBQDF010000151.1, read as the reverse complement.
CACGACGTCCACATGGTTTCCTGGCTCGGAGCCGCAGGCCTCCTCGCCAAAGCGAAGGACCGCTGGCACGGGACGCTCGTGCTGATCGGCCAGCCCGCCGAGGAAGTCCTGCAGGGCGCTCAGGCGATGATCAAAGATCGGCTTCTCGACCGGTTCCCGAAGCCCGACTTCGTCGTGGGCATCCACGACACGCAAGTCCTTCCGGCGGGACAGGTCGGGATCGTCTCCGGTCCCGCCTCGGCCGCTTCGAACGCGGTGGACATCACCTTCTACGGGAAGGGCGGGCATGGCGCGACGCCGCATCGCACGATCGACCCGCTCCTGATCGCGGCGCGCACCGTGGTCACGCTTCAGATGATCGTCTCGCGCGAAGTGAATCCTTTCGACCCGGCGGTCGTGACCGTCGGAACGTTCCGCGGAGGCACCAAGCGCAATATCATCGCCGACGACGCGAAGCTCGAGCTCACTGTGCGCTCCTACAAGCCGGAGGTGCAGAAGCAGCTCCTGGCCGCGATCGAGCGGATCGCCAGGGCCGAAGCCGCGGCGGCGCGCGCTCCCCGTGAGCCCTCCGTCGTCATTATCGAGCAGGAGGCTTCGGAAGTCGTGTTCAACGATCCGGCTCTGACGGCCCGGCTGACGACCTCACTTCGGCGCGGTCTGGGGGATGCGAACGTAGTCGCGATCGAGCCGTCTACGGGCTCTGAGGACTTCGGAGTCTTCGGCCGCGTCGCCAACGTCCCCTCGCTCCAGCTTCGTCTTGGCGCGATCGAGCCAGGCGAGTTTGCGAAGAGCAAGGCCGCGGGCAAGCAGGTGCCGGGACCGCACAGCGCGCTCTTCGCACCCGACCGCGAGCGAACGCTCCGCACCGGCGTCGCGGCATTCACGTTCGCCGCGCTGGATCTTCTCGGAGGCGGCGCCCCGGCGAAGTAACCGAAGCGGCGAGGATCGATCGACTCGAGGAACCCCTTTGAGCGGCGCCGGCGTCTGGGCAAGCAGCCCGGAAGCCGCGGAAACAGAAAGACCGATTCCAAGGCAGAGACGTAAAGCGTTCTTCATTGTGGACCCCCCCCGGGAAGTCGCAACGATGGAATTTTCGGAACCATATCGGCCCAGGCGGGAAAGTCAGGAAGAAGAACGAGTACGGCTGAGAAATTCGGGTGAGTCACCTGCCGGCTCACAGCCAATCCCAGTTCAGCGGGCAGCGCCGGTGCGCCGGTCGACCATCACGGCCCCGCTCTTCATGACCCAGCGCACGCCGTTGATGACAGATCCGATGTCTCGGAGCGGATCGCCCTCTACAGCGACGATATCGGCGTAGCGTCCGGGCGCCACCGTGCCCAGATCCTTGCTCATTCCGAGCAGCGCGGCGCCGTTTGACGTGGCGGCCGCCAGGGCCTGACCGGGAGACATCCCGGCCTTGACGAACCATTCGAGCTCGCGCGTGTTCTCTCCAAAGCCGGTGAAGACCGCGTCCGACCCCATCGCGATCGTTACGCGGCGGCGCACCGCGCGCGTGAGCGTCTCGAGGTTTCGCTTGATGTAGCCGTTCAAGCGATCGACGACCGCCTGGTCGTACCCGAACTCCTCCTTGTGCGCGATGTAGTACCGATTGTGATCGACGGTCGGCACGTAGACGGTCCCGCGCCGCGCCATCTGCGAGATCGTCTCGTCGTCCATGTCGGTCGCATGCTCGACCGAATCGGCCCCCGCGCGCACGGCGTCGCGCGCGCCGTCAGGCCCGTAAGAGTGAATCGCGATTCGCTTCCCGGCGCGATGCGCCACGTCCGCGGCGGCCTTCATCTCCTCGAATGAGAACGTCTGGAACCCGGTAACGTCCTGGTCGCTGCCGGTCGAGCCATACATCTTGATCCAGTCGGCGCCCGCGCCAATCTGTTCACGCGCGACGCGCTGCACTTCGGAAACGCCGTTCGCCTCGCCGGGATCGAGCGCGCGGCCCGCCTTCGACGGCACGCTCGTGGTGAACAATCCGTAGCCCGCGACGAGCATGCGGGGCCCGGCCATGGCACCGCGATTGATCAGATCGCGCATCGCCAGATCGACGTACTGCCAGGATCCCAGGTCGCGTACCGTCGTGACGCCTGTCTCGAGCGTTTTGCGGGCGTTTTCCTGCGCGAGGTACGCGGTCACGGCGGGGGAGAGCGTGCCGAGTTGCGACCACGGACGCGTCCCCGGCTTGCGGTCCCAGTAGAACGACATGTGCGTGTGGACGTCGATCAGCCCGGGAATGCCGGTGAGCGGCCGCAGATCGACGACGCGCGCGCCCGCGGGCACCGCGGCATCCCCGGCGCCGACCTTCGTGATGCGCTCGCCTTCGACGATCACCACCGCGTCCCGAACGACGTCGCCCGGCCCGTTGACGAGCTGCCCGAAACGAACTGCGGTTATTTGCGCCGCCGCCGCGTCGGTCGTCAGCAGCGCGAGAATCAGGGCGAATGCCGCGAGAAGGCCACGACTCGCGATCTTCATCGAGCCAGACACTACACCTGCGAGGAGCAGACTGAACCGAGCGAGGGCGCGAGAGGAAGGACCAGCGAAAGAGTCGTCAGGATTAGAGCGGCGGGTTAATTGGCGAGTGGACCGCGCCTTGAAAGTCGAGTCGGGCAGGGCGCGCCATCGGCGCCCAGGCCTGGGCCGGCGCGGGATCTCTCATCGGTAATGACCGCGCGGTCGAGATCACCAGAAGGCAGGAGGACCGATGGGGAACAGGGGGTGATCCCTACTCCGCTTCCTTCGGTGTTTTCGGATCAGCCGGATTGGAATCGGTTCGGTCCAGAGAGGCTCCCGCTCCGGGATGAAGCCCGACCCGCTGGACAGTGAAGGATCTTGAGAGTACAAGGGAGGTCCGTATTTAAGAGGAAAATGTCATGAAATTGCGCGTTGTCCGAACGGCCTTCGAGCTCGCTGGCATCCGGTCCGTCCCGCTCCTGCTATTGATCGCCCTCCTCTTCCCGGCCGCAGCCGCGGCAGACCAGTTCGAGTACGACGGAAAGAACTACCTCTTCCAGATTGTCAACGTCCCCGACTTCGACCAGAGGCGATCGCCCTCGCGGGACGGATCGGTCACGGGTCTCCCGAACAATGGTTCCATGTACTGTGGGCCGACCTCGGCCGTCAACTGGATGGCCTACATCGCCAATCATGGCTATCCCGCCGTCTCGCCCGGCCCGGGAAATTGGGAAGTCAGTCCCCCGGCTCACCTCAATGAGTACAACACCATCACGGCCAACATTTCCTTCATGGGCGCGCTCATCGGGACGGACCCGATCAAAGGGGGCGGCATCGGCGACCAGGCCGTGAAGACCTGGCTCGACGCCGCCGCCCCCGGCGAGTTCATCGTGGCGCTCGTCTACGCAGCTGACGATTGGTCCCCCCGTGTCCGGGATGCGTCGATGGCGGCCTTCTCCGGCGGCCTCGTCAACATCGCGATGGGCTGGTACACCAAAGCCGATCAGGACGAGGCTCACGTGCGTTCGGGCGGACACATCGTCAGCCTCGTTGGAGCGGGTGACGACGGGGTCGAGCCCAATTTTTTGTTCGTGAACGACCCGGCGCGGGGGGGCGACTCGACCGGAGGGGACCTCAACTACTACAGCCAGTCCCCCTTCGCGAAAAACGGAAGCCAGTTCCATCCCGAGACGCAGTACTTCTGCGGCAAGGACGCGAACGGATTTCCCTCAGGGTGCGTCATTCGGACCCAGGACCGCCTCGTCAATTTCGGCTCGGGCTACATGGACGTCTATATGGCGGTCTTTCCGAAATACGGGCTGACCTACGCGCTCGCCAATCTGAAGCTCCTGAACCCGATCCAGCTCCAGGGGGGAGACAGGAAACAAGAAGTGCGGACTTTTTCGACGCCCACCGGCCGGAGAGTCCTCGACGCCGCCATCAACCCGATTCGCGTGAAGCACCCTTATCTCGTGGAGGGCTCCGACGCGATCTGGCAGGTGGACGCTCTGACGGGGGATTCGAGCGAGTTCGCCAGGATCGCTCCCGGACCCCTGCGTCTTACGTACGGGGGGACGAAAGAGACTCTCTACGTTCTGACGCCGCACCAGATCGAGTCCTTTGATCGGGACGGCCGGCGCACCGGCAACATCGGTCTGCAGAGACCGCTCGAGGCGATCGCATTCCACGAAAAAAATCAGACGCTTGTCGGGCTCTCTCGGGCCAATCAGCGGCTCTACCTTTTCGACCCGTCTTTGCGAAGGATCGAGAGCCTGGGGCTGCCCGACGGTGTCCTGGGAGAGCGCGGCCGCCTGACCCTCACCATCAATCCCACGACCGGGGAGATGTGGACCCTGACCGAGGGCGCTCGATTCCTGATTCGGCTGGAGCCGGGTGAACGTTCTTCGGACCGGCTGGTTGCCCGCGCGGTGGAGCTTCCCGTCGAGGTGGCGGCCCCGGTCGGGCTGAACGTTGATGAGCGGGGAACCCTGTTCGTAACTTCGGAGGGCAAGATTTATCCGCTCAACCGGGACGGTGGATTGATCAGGACCTCAGCTTTCTTCGGGTTGCCGGGAGGGCCCGGGCTCCAGATCGCGCGGCCGTTCTCCAACTTCGACCCGGCCGTGCACACCGGACCTGGCTGGATCAACGTGCTGCCCGAAGACGCGGTGCCCGCCGCTCCCAGGTAGAGATGCCTCCTTTCTAAGAGGAATTAGGGTCAACGCCGAATCCCCGCGCGGCGGATCCGTGGTGAACCCGTGATCCCGGATTCGATTTGAGGCAATTTCGGGTGCAGGAGAGACGACTCGACGAGTTGGTGGCGATGGATCCCAGGGAAGCGGATTCCGTCCGCCGCCGGGCGATGAGCGCGCGATCGTGGCCGTCGCCCGAAGACTCCGTCATCGCCTTCTGGCAGGTGGCTGCAACGGCCGAGCACTTGGTACAGGGCTGGGTCAGCAACGCCGCGCCGAAGGATCGCGATGTCGAGATCCGAAAGCACGTCGAGCGGTCGCGGGCGCCGTTCGGCAAGGAGCCGAAGCGGACCCCGATCGACCCGACCCAATAGATCGCTCCGCCCTTACCTGGCGAACTCGCCGAGTTTCCGCAATCGGAGGCTGGGATCGCTCCCGAAGTCGTGCCGCAGCCAGCCGAGGTGCCCGGCGCCGAATATAGCCAGCACCCGCTCGTTCGACGAGTCGGCGAGCTGCACGATATTGCTGTAGATGCGCATGTTGCGGCGGAACCAGTCTGCGACGAGATCGGCGCCGGCCCAGTCGCCGGGCTCGCCGAGGTGCGCCTGCCGGTAGTAAAAGCCCACGTCCCCGGCGACCTTGTCGTTCGCGTTCATGTAAAGGAGCGTCTCGAGGATGGTGTGGGAGGCGAGGTACGCGTTCTGCGCCTTCACCATCGCGCCGATATCGCCTGAGATCGCCTCGAATTCCTTCGCGCGTCCGCTTGCCTTCGCGAAGTTGACGAGGCGCTGGTAGGGGAACTCGCCGTCGGCGTCCACCGGGTACACGGCCTTGTGGCCGAGCTGTTTCGCGAGGCGGAAGCCAATCTGCTCGATCTCGTTGCGCGTGAGCTCGTGATTGCCGGCCAGATAGTCCGCATACGCTTTCGGGACGCGCTTGTCATAGACGTCGGCTTCCACCGCGATTTTCGTTGGATGGAACTTCTCGAGGGCGGCGACGAGCTGAGCCATCTCCGCCTGGCGCTTCGGCGCGAGCACGTCGTCGGCCTGCGTGTTGAAAATGTCGTGTCCCGGATTGGCCATGTGGTAAACGCCGAGGATCAGCACCTCCGCGCGCCCGGCAGCGGTGGGCTTCACGGTCGGGGACGGCTGCGCGAGGACGGGAAGTGCGGCGGCGAGTGTCAGCGCGAGGGTGCTCAGGAACCGCTTCGCGATCCCCCGAAGATGGCTCCCGCTCATCGGTTCCTCCATTCAGTCCCGAGGAAGTCGGCGGTTGGCAGCGCCGGACGCCCTTTCATACGCCGCGAATCCTCAGAAGGTTCCCCGCGAGGACCGGGTGCCGTCGACGGGTCCCTGGCCGGCCCTTTTGCTGATTCTTCAGGT
>JBBQDF010000150.1:0-6842 GCA_038319475.1 Thermoanaerobaculia bacterium | reverse complement strand
GGTTGATGTGCTTGGGACCGGAAGCGTCCGCCGAGATGAACGGGAGCGTGATCGTGGACTCGGTCGCCGTCGAGAGCTCGCACTTCGCCTTCTCGGCGGCTTCCTTGAGGCGCTGAAGAGCCATGCGGTCCTGCCGAAGGTCGATGCCGGTCGACTTCTTGAAGTCGTCGAGGAGCCAGTCCATGATTTTCTTGTCGAAGTCTTCGCCGCCGAGATAGGTGTCGCCGGCGGTCGCCTTGACCTCGTAGATTCCCTCGCCGAGCTCGAGGATCGAGATGTCGAACGTGCCGCCCCCGAGGTCGTAGACGGCCACGATCTCGCTGCCCTTGCGCTCGAGCCCGTACGCGAGCGACGCGGCAGTCGGCTCGTTGATGATCCGGAGGACCTCGAGGCCCGCGATCCGGCCGGCGTCGCGCGTGGCCTGCCGCTGCGCGTCGTCGAAATACGCGGGGACTGTGATGATCGCTTCGGTGATTTCTTCCCCGAGCGCCTCTTCGGAAAATTCCTTGATCTCTTTCAGGATGAAAGCGGAGATCTCCTCGGGGCTGTACTCGCGCGCCCGGGCGCGGATCTTCACATCCCCATTGGCGGCGCGGACGATTTCGTAAGGAAGTATCTCCCTCGCGTGAGAGGTTTCCTCCGAGTCGTACTTGCGGCCGAGCAGCCGCTTCACGGCGAAGACCGTGTTCATCGGGTTGGTGATCGACTGCCGCTTCGCGATCTGGCCGACCAGCTTTTCGTTGTCCTCGGTGAACCCGACGATAGAAGGCGTCGTACGGCTGCCCTCGCGGTTGGAGAGCACCTGCGGGGTGGCGCCTTCCACGACCGCGACGCAGCAGTTCGTCGTTCCGAGATCGATCCCGAGAATTCTGCCCAAGGCGCCTCCCTGATCGGGCCCCCGAAGACGGGAGCGCCCGGTCGATCGATCGGCTTACCGGTCTGCGTCTTCCCGCACGGTCACTTTGACTAGCGCGGGCCGTATCAACTTGTCATTCAGGACATACCCCTTCCCGAGAACCTCGACAATCGTGTCCTTCGGAAGATCCGATGACGGCTCCGTCGCCACCGCCTCGTGCACGTTCGGGTCGAACGTGCCGCTGGTGTCGACCTCGACGAGGCCGTACCGTTTCCAGAGCTCGGCAATCTTGCGCTGGATCAACCCGACGCCCTGCCCGAAGTCGCTGATGATCTCTTCGGGGGTCGCGTGCGCGAGCGCCCGGTCGAAGTCGTCGGAGATCGTGAGGAAGTCGCCCACGAACCTCCCGAGCGCGAGCCGCGTGTACTCGGTTTTCTCACGCTCGGTCCGCTTGCGCATGTTCTCGAACTCGGCCAGTTTGCGCCGGTGCCGGTCCTTCAACTCCTCGAGGTCGCTGACGACGGAGCGCAGCTTCTCTTCAGCCGCCGCGATAGCGGAACGCTCCTCTTCGGCGAGTGCCGCCTCGAGACTCTCGCCCGAGTCTTCGAGCACGATGCGGTCCGGGTCGGGAGCGACGCCGATCTCTTCTTCCGGGTCTGTCATTCGGACGAATCCTCCGTGTCTCGACCGTCCCGAGGCTCGAGCCGATCCGAAAGCGCGCGCCCGAGCAGCTCTACGACCGAGATGACCCGCGGGTACTCCCGGCGGGCGGGGCCGATGACGCCGAGCATTCCCGTCAGTGTCTCTCCCGTGCCGTAAGAGGTCAAGACCGCCGAGAGCCTCGGATCCGAGGTCAACGCCTCTTCGGAGCCGAGGACGACGCTGGTTCCCTTCGAATCGAGGTACCGGGCGAGCAGGTCGAGCAGGCGCGCCTTTTCTTCGAACGTCAGAAAAATACGCCGAACCGAGTCGACATCCGAGAACTCGGGCTTGTCGAGAAGTCGGATCGCGCCCTCGACGTAGACGCGGTCTTCCGTCTCCCGGTTTTCGAGAGCCCGACCGCCCAGGGAAAGCGCGCGGCCGAGCATCCGATCGCACGCCGCCTTCTCCTCGGCCATCGCCTCCAGCAGCCGCTTTCGAACCTCGTGGAGGTTTCTTCCGCAGAACTCGCGCGTGATCCGCTGGCTGACGGCATCGAGCTCCTCGGCCGTGTACTCGACCGTGGTCTCGATGACACGGGACACCACGACGTCGGGGTCGTTCACCTGGACGGCAAGGACCTTCCCCGGGGCGACGGAGAGAAAGCGCACGGAACGCACGACCGTGTGAAGCGCGTCAGGCGCGACGACGAATCCGACCTCGCCGGAAAGTCGGGAGAGGAGCCGGGAGGCGGCCTGGAACAGTCGGGTGACGTCGGAGCCCGCCGAAGCGAGATCGTCGTCGACCTGTTCGCGGATGTCATCGGCGACTCGCCGCTGGCGCATGAGCTCGTCGATGTAGAGCCGGTAGGCGCGGTCGGTTGGAATCCTCCCGGCGGACGTGTGCGGCTGCGCGAGAAATCCCGCGTCGGTCAAGTCCGCCATGATGTTGCGGATCGACGCCGGGGAGAGATCAAACCGGCTGGACTTGAAGAGCGCGCGGGAAGAGACCGGCCTTCCGGTGTCCACGTGCACGCGGATGATCTCTTTTAAGATCGTCCGGCTGCGGTTGTCGAGCGCGGGCATGGGTGAGCGCATGTCTGGTGTTTTTCCGGGGGGCCACCGGGGCTCTCGCCCTGGCAATCCCGCCGCGAGAGTGCTAACAGCAAGGTACAGTTGAGGCTTCCCGCAGTCAAGGCAGTCGGGCCCCGCCCTCGCGCATAAACTGCGGAGGTGCCTCCTTCGCTTCCCCCTCTGACCCTGGTCGGGCCCGGGCGCGCCGGCCGGGCGCTGGCCCGAAGCTGGATACAACAGGGAGGGGACCTCGACCGCGTCTTCGCCCGGACGCTGTCTCTGGCGCAGATCGCGGTCTCGTCGCTCGGCCGCGGGCGCGCGGCGGTACTCGGAGCGGAGCCGTGGGAAACCGAGGTTCTCGTCCTCGCCGTTCCCGACGATTGGATCGGCGAGGTCGCCCGGGCCGCCGCTCGCGCCGCAACTTGCCGGCTCGCGTACCACCTCTCGGGGGCCCTCCCGGCCGAAATCCTGGCTCCCCTTTCCGCCGGCGGCGCTTCGCTCGCTTCCTTTCATCCGCTGCGCGCGTTCACAGGCGCGGAGGGCGAGACCCTGAACGGCGCTTTCGTCGCGATCGAGGGCGAGGAGGAGGCTTGCCGCGCCGCCCTCTCGTTTTCGCAGATTCTCGGGACCAACGCTCACCGGATTCGGGCTGAGGCCAAACCGCTCTATCACGCCGGGGCGACGCTGGCGGCGGGCGGAGTCGTGTCGCTCGTCGCATTGGCGGCTCGCGCGTGGTCTCTCGCCGGGATTCCGGAGGAGGTCTCGCGTCCGGCACTCGCAGGGCTTGCGGGGCACGCGGCGGCCGGCGCGGAGATCCAGTCCTTCGCGGACGCGCTGACGGGTCCCGTCGCCCGGCGTGATGTTTCGACGGTCCGCACCCATTGCGCCGTGCTCGCCGCGCATCCCGACCTGCTGGCGATTTATCGGGCTCTCGCGTGCGAGGCGATCGAGCGCACACCGGGTCTCGGGAGGGAAGAGGAGCTTCGAGTCCTTCTCGCGTGTTAGATTCTTTAAAGCCCCCGCCGGTCGCGAGAGCATAATCAACTCATGGTCTTCTTCAACTACGCCACCATGCAGATGGCGGCCAAGATCGTTTATTACGGTCCGGGTCTGTGCGGGAAGACGACCAACCTTCACCACATCTACGGCCGGACCTCGCCCGGATCCCGCGGAGAAATGGTATCCCTCGAGACCGAAACCGACCGGACGCTCTTCTTCGACCTGCTCCCCCTCGATGTGGGGGTGATCGGCGGATTCAAGACGCGCGTCCAGCTCTATACGGTTCCGGGGCAGGTCTTCTACAACACCACGCGGAAGCTCGTCCTGAAGGGCGTCGACGGGGTCGTCTTCGTGGCCGACTCCCAGCGGGCCATGAAGGACGCGAACGTCGAGAGTTTCAACAACTTGAGATCGAACCTCGCGGAGATTTCCCTGAAGGTCGAGGACCTGCCGCTCGTCCTGCAGTACAACAAGCGCGACCTCTCCAACATCCTGAGCGTCGAGGAGCTCGCCGAGACCCTGAACCCCGAGGGGACCTACGAGAGCTACGAGGCGTGTGCCGTCGTCGGACAGGGGGTGTTCGAAACCCTGAAGGCGATTTCGAAGCTCACGCTCCGTTCGCTGAAGAAGAGGATGCTGGGGGACGATCGCGGCTCGCGCTCTTCGAGCCCTTCCGCGACGCGACCCGCCCCGAGCGTGCCGCCCTCCGCGCCGGCCCCGCCTGCCGTTCCCCCGGTCCTCTTCGTCCCGCCGCCGCCCGAGCCTGACGCGGCGCGCGCGCCCGCCCGAACGCATCGCCCGACGCCCGCCAGTCTCGATCTGGACACATTCGCGACTCCGGTGCCGGATGGCCCGCAGGAGGCCGCGCCGCCGGAAACACCCGAGACCCTTTCGCTCGAAGAATCTTTCCGGCCGCCCCCGCCGCCTCCGCCGAGCCCGCTCACCCCCGAGGGGTTCGACGCCGAGGACGTCGAGACGGTCAATGAGTTCGAAGACGCGCTGAACTCGCTCGACGCGCCGCTGCCCGAAGTGGACGACGCGGGCGAGCCTCTGGAGATCGGCGACATTTCCTTCGCCGAGGCTCCCGGGGAATCCGCCGAGGTCCTGCCCGAGGTCAAGCATGTCCGCGTGCGCTCCAATATCGACATTCTGGCGGAGCTCGAGAAACTCCGGAAGAACGCCACGTCGACGCCTCCCGCCGGGAAGCCGGGCCGCCGGGCGACGACGGGTATCTCGATCGACGACCTTCTCGCCAACAGTCTCAATCACCGCAAGGAAGTAAACCGGATCTTCGAGCTGCAGATCCCGCAGCGCGAGCTCGCCCGCGGGCACCAGGTGACGATCGAGCTTCGCCTCGAAGACAAGGATCGGGAGTTAATCGGCGAGCAGAGGAGCTTCTCCATCGAGCTTCACACGCGCCGCGACATCGAGAAGCTGCTCCTGTCGCTCAAGTTCCACATCCAGGGCAAATAGATCGGGCGGCCGGGCGAACGGGTTTCAAACTCCGGACCCACCCAAACTGAAGACGGCGCGCCCTTAACGCGCGACTGTCCCCAGCCGAGACACCCCGCGCCGGAAAAAAACGGTTTGCAACCGCTGCGGCGGAGGTTACGCTTTTCCGGATGAGCGCCTCCCCCTCTGTTCCTCAATCGGTGAAGCCGTGGTTTCTCGCGGCGGCGCTCGCCTTCCTTCTTCTCCCCCTCGGCTGCTCATCCGCGGCCGGCCGCCGTCCTTCGGTCCGGCGGCCGGTCTCGCAGAATGCGCCGCTCATGGCGCAGGCCACCTCGGACTTCGATCTCGGGCGCCAGGCGGCGCTTTCGGGGGATTTCCCGTGTGCCCAGTTCTACTTCGCCCGGGCGCTCGCCATCGTGCGGCCGGAGGGGGGCCCGCCCGTCACGAATCCGGAGCTCGTGTCGTTTTCCGCCGAGCTCTGGGAGGGGATCGTCCGGTACGAGGCGCTGGCCGCGCCGCCGGAAGAAACGGCCGGCGGCGAGCCGCAGCATCTCTCCCCCGAGCTCCAGAAAATCGAGGCGCCCGTCGTGGCGTCTCCGGAAGCGATTTCCGAAGCGGCTTCCGCGGTGGCATCAGACGCCCCCGGTGTCTCGTACGACATACCGATCGTCGTCAACGAGGGGGTCCTGAAGATTCTGGCGACGTTCCAGCACGACCTTCACGACGTCATAGCGCGCGGGCTCGCCCGGTCCGGAAGGTACATCCCGATGATCCGCCGCGTCTTCAAGGAAGAGGGCATTCCCGGAGACCTCGCTCAGGTGGCGCTCATCGAGTCGTCGTTCCTTCCGCGGGCGCACTCCCCCGCGACCGCCCACGGCATCTGGCAGTTCATGCCCAGGACCGGACGCCAGTACGGCCTGACTTCGAGCGCCCTCTTAGACGAGAGGAGCGACCCCGAAAAGGCGACCCGCGCCGCCGCGAAGCACCTGCGATACCTGCACGACCTATTCCACGACTGGTATCTCGCGCTGGCCGCCTACAACGCCGGGGAGGGGCGCGTCCTGCGCGCCATGGAGAAATCCGGAGTGACCGACTTCTGGCAGCTGGCCGCGACCGGAATTTTGAGGCCCCAGACTCAGAACTACGTGCCGGCCGTGATCGCCGCGACGCTGATCGCCAAGAACCCGGCGCACTACGGGTTCGACGTCGAATATGAAAAGCCGCTCGAGTACGAAACCGTTCTGCTCGACCGTTCCGTCCGCCTTCGGCACCTGGCTTCCGGAGAGAAGGTGGGCCTCGATGAGCTTCAGCGCTTGAATCCGGAACTGCGAGCCGAGGTCACCCCCAGGGTGTCCGACGGGTATCTCCTGAAGGTGCCCGTCGGGACCGCCGGAGCGGTCCGCCAGGCGTACTCGGAAGCGCCGACCGCGACGCCGCCCTCCTTCAAGCGCCACGTCGCGCGTCGCGGAGAAACTTTAGCGTCGGTCGCCCGCCGCTTTCATGTCGCCGTCGCCGATCTGGCTTCCGCAAACTCTCTCGCCTCGAATGTGCGTCTCCGTCGCGGACAGGTTGTAGTCATTCCGCGGCTCCAGGTCGCCGGGGTCGCGCGCAGAGGCAGGAAACACGGCCGCCGGGAAGCCGGAACGACACACCGGAACCGCCCGGCGCCGGCGCTCGCGTCGCGCAGCTACAAGGTGCGAGGCGGCGACACCCTCTACCGCATCGCGGCGCGCAACGGCACGACGGTGCAGCGACTCAGAAGCGCCAACAGCCTCGCGGCGTCCGCCGAGATCCGACCGGGCGACCGGCTGAGGATTCCGACG
>JBBQDF010000149.1:0-6881 GCA_038319475.1 Thermoanaerobaculia bacterium | reverse complement strand
GCCGGCGGCGCTCGGCCGGAAGCGCGGGATCGAGCGTCAGCAGGACACCTCCGCTCCGGAGGACTCCGAGGAGACTTGCAATCAACCCGAAGCTGCGCCGCCCCGCGACTCCGACCACCTGACCCGGCGTCAGCCCCTGCGCGAGGAGTCGCTCGGCGACGGACTTAGAGGTCCGCGCCAGGTCCTCGTACGTCCAGACGCGCCCCTCGTCGACGACCGCGGGAGCCGATCCCGCCCGTTTCGCCCACCCGATCACGTCGTCGGCCGCGAGGGGCATTTCCGGCTCAGGAATCAGGGCGGCCGGATCCGGCAACACCCTGGCGGCAGAGTCCGTTTGAAGAGAGTACGAGCCGATCCTCTTCTCCGGGGCTGCCACGATCTGTTCGAGAAGAGCCGCGAGTTGATTCAACATCTCCGTGATTCGCGCCTCGTCGAACAGATCGGCGTTGTAAACGGCTCGAAACCGCAAGCCCTCCTTTTCCTCGGAAGCGTAAAGGGTCATGTCGAATCGCGAATCCGCTTCGAGCTCGAATCGGCCGAAGCCAACCTCGGAGAAGGCCAGCGGCTCGACCAACACGCCGCACAATTTCAGCCCCGAGGCGGCGTAGTTGAGTACGTTGAAGAGAAATTGGAAGATGGGCGGCCGCGACAGATCGCGAGGAGGCTGGAGACGCTCCACGACTTTTTCGAAGGGAACATCCTGGTGTTCGAATGCCTCGAGGGCAGCCCCCCGAACCTGCGCCAGGAGCTCCCGAAACGAAGGATTCCCCTTCATGTCCGTCCGAAGGGCAATCGAATTCAAGAAGAGCCCGATGAGGTCTTCGGTCTCCGGACGCGTCCTTTCCACGATCGGCGAGCCGACGACGAGATCGTCCGCTCCGCTCAACCGGGAGAGCAGGATGTTGAAAGCGGCAAGGAGCGTCATGAACAGCGTCGCTCCCTCCCGCCGGCCGAGTCGATGAATCTCCTGGAGTACGGTAGGCTCGATCAGGCGCGACACGATCTGTGGCGTGGAGGCCCGCTTCTCCGGACGCGGCCGATCAGAGGGCAGATCGAGAAAGGGGGGCGCTCCACCCAACCGGCCGCTCCAGTAGTCCAACGAAGACGCGAGCGCGCCCTGCGAAAGCTCTTCTCTCTGCCAGCGAGCGAAGTCGACATACTGAATCGGGAGATCGGCAGGAGTTGAACCTTCGCCGGCCGTGAACCGCGCGTAGAGCTCGCCGAGCTCCCGGTACAGAAGCTCCATCGACCAGCCATCCGTGACGATGTGATGGGTGGTCAGGAGAAGAATCTGCTCCTCTTCCGCGAGGCGGAACATCGTCGCGCGCAGGAGCGGAGCCCGCGAAAGGTCGAACGGGCGGCGCGCCTCACGTGAGAGGAGCTCGGCCATTCTCTGTTCGCGATCTCCCGCGGGCAGGTCGGTCAGATCCACCGAGGAGAGGGGAATTTCGATCTCGCGCGCGATCACCTGGGCGGCGGTTCCGTCGCGACTGACGAAGGCTGTCCGGAGAGAAGCCTGCCTCGCCGCGAGGGCGTTCAACGCGCGAGAGAACGCCTCCAATTGGAGGCGCCCCAGGATCCGGAAAGCGCGTCCGATGTTGTAGCCGTACCCGCCCGGCTCCAGCTGGTCGAAGAACCACAGGCGCTCCTGCGCGAAAGAGAGAGGGACCTCGTTTCCCTGCCAGGCGGTCGCCGGGATCCGGGCCGGTGGACGTTCGGAAGCACCGGCCTGCTCCACCAGAAACGCCAGCCCGGCGACGGACGGCGCCTCGAAAAACCGGGCGATGGCGATCATGACTCCGGACTTCTGCCGGATGCGCGAGATCACCCTGGCGGCTTTCAGGGAGTGGCCGCCCAGCTCGAAAAAGTCGTCGTTGGCTCCGATCGGCTCGACGTTCAGCACATCCTGGAAGATCGACGCGAGATCCTGCTCCAGCTGCCCTCGAGGTTCCAGGAACGAGGTTGCCAGCTCGGGTCTGGCCCGCCCGGGCGCCGGAAGCGCGCGTCGATCAACTTTTCCGTTCGGTGTGAGCGGCAGGCGGTCCATGCGGACGAAAGTCGATGGGATCATGTACTCCGGAAATCGTTCCTGGAGAGCCTGACGCAGCTTCGGCACGAGTCCCTCGAAGAGGTTGCGTGCAATCGGGAGGTTCGCGTACGCACTCCACGGTCGGACGGGGACCGAATCCTCTGAGTCCCGAATCGGGACCGAGAGGCCCCGGTCGTGTGACTCCCCCGCTCGCCGGCGGAAAGTCGCGTCGAATCGGCCTTCCTCGCTCGCGCGGGCCCAACTGAGCTCGACCGCGAAAGACAGTTCGCCGCCGAGCAAGTGAAAATCCTCAGGATCGGGAGCGGCAGGGGAAAAGCCGCTGGCATGTTCCCGCAATTCGGCGACCGTTCGAACATCGCTCGACCCTGAGAGGCGCCACGCCGAGGCGGCCGCGGCCGTCCGGACATTCGGCACATTCCGGATCGTGGCGGTTTCCACCTGTCCGAGCTCCAGACGGGACCGGAGGCGCGAAATATCTCGTACCTCCTCGTCCCAATCGAATCGGGGCCCCGACTCGGGCTTATCCTCCGCCGTCTCGGTTTCCAGAACGACGTCATAACGGAATCGAGTGAGCTCGTTCTCAAAAGCTCCCCGTTTAGGCAGGACCCGGACGCTCCGAATCTCGGGGAGCTTCGCTGCCAACGCGGGGAAGAGCGCCGGCGAAATCACAAGCTCTCCTTCGTCCGCAACCCGGTTGAGAACACGGCGCCGGAATTCCTTTATGGAAAGGTTTGGACGCGACTTGTGGAGCTCGACGGACGAATGAAAAGCCTCCAGGAGAGGAAGGTTTCGGAGGTCGCCGAGGAAGATCCGCCCCCCCGGGGCCAGGACTCCGAGGGCGCCCCGGATCACTTCGATGAAATATCCGACACTCGGGAAATATTGCGCGACTGAGTTGATGATCACGGTGTCAAACATCCCGGAGGGAATTCCTTCGAACGCTCGAGCTTCTCGTTTCATCAGCGAAACGTGGGTCAGATTCCTTGACGCGACGTTTTTCGCCAGGTTTCGGATCGCCACTTCCGAAAAATCGGTTCCGAGATATTCCTCGCACGCTGGAGCGATGCGGAGCAGAAGGAGCCCGGTGCCGCAGCCGATCTCGAGCACGCGCCGCGGCCCGAGGCTTAGGATTCTCTCGATCGTGCGGTCGACCCATTCCTGCATCTCGATCGCTGGTATCGGCTCCCCCGTGTAACTGCTGTTCCATCCGACAACGTCGAACGCGGCATCTCTGGGCTCCGAGGCCTGGCCATAGGTCGCTTCGTAGAGAGCCCGCCAGTGCTCGACCTGCCCGGCGCCCGCCGTTGGATCACCTTCGGTCCCCGCGTGGCCGTCAGGCGAGTCGCAGACTACGTAGGCTACGAGCTTTTTCTCTCCTCCGCCGTCGGACCTCGCGACGACGACGCTCTCGCGAACCATTTCCTGCATCGCGAGCGCCTGCTCGATCTCTCCGGGCTCGATCCGGTAGCCGCGGATCTTCACCTGTTCATCCATACGGCCCAGAAACTCGAGAGCCCCGTCCGGTCGAACACGAGCGAGGTCCCCGCTGCGATAAAGCCTTCCCGGCTCAACCGACGGGAAGGGACTTTCGATGAACCGCTCGCGGGTCAGCGCTGGGTCGTTTCGGTATCCCCGCGCCAGGCCATCGCCCGCGAGGTAGAGCTCACCGGACTCTCCCTGGGGAACCGGCCTCCTCTCGAGGTCGAGGACGTAGACGCGAGTTCGGGAGATCGGTTTTCCGATGGGAACCGAGATGCCGAGCTGGTCTTCTCGGCCGACGGTATGGCAGCACGTGAAAGTCGTGTTCTCCGTAGGACCGTACCCGTTGATCACCCGACAACCCGGGAGCTCGCGGACGACTCTCTGAACGTGGGGAACGGAAAGCACGTCTCCCCCCGCGAGCAGCTGCCGGAGGCCCTTCAGGCTGGGCAGGTGATCTTCGACCATCTGATGAAAGAGGCCCGCGGTCAGCCAGAGGGTCGTCACGTCGTGCTTCTCGACCGTTCTCGCCAGATCCTGCAGGGATGCCGGACCCGGCGGCATGAGCACGAGTCTGCCCCCGTTTAACAGGCTTCCCCAGATCTCGAGAGTCGAGGCGTCGAAAGAAATGGGAGCGAACTGAAGGAATATCTCCTCGGAAGAGAAAGAGGCGTAATTCGTGTCGCGGACAAGCCGCACAATTCCGCGGTGAAGGATTTCCACGCCCTTGGGCCGGCCCGTTGAGCCGGACGTGTACATGATGTACGCGAGGCTGTCACCGTCAGCCAGCGTCTCGAGATTCTCGTTGCCATCGCCGGCCGCCCCGTTCTCGGGATCGAGGGCGACGATGGTCCCCGAATACTCGGGAAGCACCTCTCCGAGACCGGGACCCAGAAGCAGCACCGGGGGCGTCGAATCTTCGATGAGAAAGGCCAGGCGGTCGCTCGGATAGTTCGCGTCCAGGGGCACATAGGCTCCGCCCGCCTTGAGAATTGCGAGCAAGCCGATCACCATCTCGGGAGATCTCTCGACGCAGATTCCGACAGGTACTTCCGGTTCGACCCCGAGGGCTCGGAGCCGATGTGCGAGTCTGTTCGCCCGCCGGTTCAGCTCTCCGTACGAAAGGGTGCCGCCCGAACTGACTACGGCGGGTTCCTCGGAGCGGAGGCTAGCCTGTTCTTCGAACAGACGAGCCACACTCATAGCCTTCAGATCGTCCACCGGACATCCTTGTAAGTCATGGGGAAGGTGCCAAAATCCGGGCGCGCTACCCCCCGGGGGAAGCGGCGAGATCCGGGTCCGTGTTTCGCGACTTCTTGAGAAAAGGCTTCCGCTCGTTCCGCGGATCCGCGGGCGGGACCTCAGATGACTCCTGCAGCACCGCTTGCGGCCTCTGGCTGCCGGAGAGATTCGCCTCCGGCAGGAGCCTGTTCAGGTACTCGCAGATGCTCTCCCGCGTTCCCGCAAGCGCGAGACCCTTCAAATGGACGAGAGCCTCCTCGACCACGCTCGATGTGTACGGCGCGATTCTTCCGATGAAGATCTTAGGATGCCTGGTCTTCGAGATCTCCTCGCCGGCCAGCTCGAGCTCTTCGAACAGCTTTTCTCCCGGCCGGAGTCCCGTGAAGACGATTTCCATGTCCTCGAACGGTCGCAGACCCGACAGGTTGATCATCGCCACGGCGAGATCGAGGATCCGCACGGGGTCGCCCATGTCCAGGATGAAGATTTCGCCGCCGTTGCCCATCGCGCCCGCCTGCATCACGAGCTGGGCCGCTTCGGGGATCGTCATAAAATAGCGCTTCATCTCGGGGTCGGTCACGGTCACCGGCCCCCCGCGCTGGATCTGGTCGCGAAAGATCGGGATCACGGAGCCCGCCGATCCCATGACGTTCCCGAATCGAACGGCCACGAAGCGGGTGGAAGGTCTGCGTCGCGCGAGATCCTGGATGACGAGCTCCGCGACCCGCTTCGACGCACCCATCACCGACGTCGGGCGGACCGCCTTGTCCGTGGAGATCATGACGAACGCTTCCGCGCCCATCTCAGCGGAGACATCGGCCAGCGTGTAGGTCCCAAGCACGTTGTTCTTGATCGCCTCGGACGGATTCGACTCCATCATCGGAACGTGCTTGTGGGCCGCCGCGTGGAAGACGACCTGCGGTCTGTGCGAGGCGAAGATCCGCCGGACCCTGGCCTCGTCGCCGACGTCGGCGACGACCGGGACGATGCTCAGGTTCGGGTGGACGCGCCGAAGCTCCTTGTCGATGTCGAACAGCACGAACTCGGCGCGCTCCAGGAGCAGGAGCGAGGAAGGTTCGAATCGGGCGAGCTGGCGGGCGAGCTCGGAGCCGATCGAGCCGCCCGCGCCGGTCACGAGGACCGTCTTTCCCGCGACAAACCGGCCGATCTCCTCTTCGTCCAGGCAGACACGGTCGCGCCCGAGGAGGTCTTCGATTTCCACGTTTCGGATCCGCGTCACCCGCACCTTGCCCTGAAGGATTTCGTAGAGACCCGGGATGATTCGGACGTTCACCTTGATCTTGCGGCAGAGCTCGAACATCCGCAGGATCTCCCGCCGCGAGATCTGAGCGATGGTGATGACCACGTCCTGGATGCCCTCTTCCGCGACGAGCCGCCCGAGGTCGCGGGTCGTCCCGAGCACCGGAATTCCATGGATGAGGGCCCCCTGCTTGCGCGGATCGTCGTCGACGAAACCCTGGATGCTGATGTCGAGCTCGCCGCGGCCCAGGATCTCCCGCGCGGCGAGGACGCCCGCCTGCCCCGCCCCGAGAAGCAGGACGCGGCGCCGCGCGGACGCGGGAACGAACGTCGTCGCGACTTCCCGCCGCTCCCGTTCGTAAGAGATCCTTCGAATCATGCGCAGTCCGAGCACGCCTCCGAAGCCGATCACCGTATCCATGACGATCACGGAGATCGGAATCGTCCAGGGGAAGAAGAACGTCGGCCCGTAGAGGCGCAGAACCAGCAGTGCGAGTCCCGACCAGACCGCCGCTTCCACGAATTTTTTCGCCTCCCGGATCCCGACATACCGCCAGATGAAACGGTGAACGCCGGCCAGAAACAGAGCTCCCGACTGGATGGCGAGCACCCAGGGCAGCTGCGGCAGAAGGTCCGCCACTTCCCGGCGAGTGAAATCGAATTCGAAACGCAGAAGGTACGAAATGCCGAAGGCCGCGGCGAGAACGACGCCGTCGAGCAGGTACTGCACGTGACGCAGAGAGAGCCCCACGGGCGGGGTGCTGGTCCGTTGAGATTCGTCAGGCTCCGTGCCTTCCGAAATCCGCGTCAGCTCCGCCATGGAGGGCGGCGGCGCGGTCGACGGGCGAAC
>JBBQDF010000148.1:0-6904 GCA_038319475.1 Thermoanaerobaculia bacterium | reverse complement strand
GGCCAGGCCGAACTGCATCGGCCAGATGGAGGATCGCCGCGCCCAGTTGATGACCGAATCGACCGTCGTCGTCAGGACGTTTTCTTCGAATCTGTTGTCCACGAGACCCATGGAGAGGTTCGCCCTTCTGCTACGCCCAGTCGAGCGCCTGGCGCTTCCAGACGTAGAAATATCCGACGACGAGAATGACTAAGAAAATAACCATTTCGATGAGACCGAAGAGGCCGAGCCGGTGAAAGAGGACGGCCCAGGGAAAAAGAAAGATTGTCTCGACATCGAACACCACGAAGAGGACCGCAATCAGGAAATAGCGGACCGAAAAGCGCGTGTCGAAGGCGAAGGTCGTGGCCGCGATCCCGGACTCGTAGGGCTCGAGCTTCGCGGCGTTCGGACGGCGCGTCTGAATCGCCCGGGCGAGAAAAATCGTCGCCAGAGGCAGAGCCGCCGCCAGGAGGCCCAGAATCAGAATCGGAAAGTAGTTGGCCACTTGAGCGGGCATTCTATCGGAGCAAATTGAGGAATCAACCCGCATTCCCCGGCGGCGCGGAGCCGGCCAGACCAGGAGAAACGACTCCGCGCGATTGAACGAGCACGGAGATCTCATCGCCCATTCCTTCGGGATCCACGAGCCGGTAGGCGCGCCACCGCGCCGCGTCGTTTGGGGTGAAATCGAAGACCCCCGATTCGACGAGGAACCCTCCCTGGCGGAAGACTCCCTCGGTCGTCAAACCCTCCGCCTCCCCGGCCTCGATCAAGAGATCCCAGTGCACGTGCGCCGTCAGGTCCACCTGCCCCGGCCTCGAGAGCGGATCTCCCCGGCGCAGTCCCGCGAAATGCACGGCGAGGCTGCCGTGCCGCCGCGCGGTCGAGTGATAGAGGACGGCAGAGCGATGGCCGTAGTCAAACGCCACCAGCGAGCCGCGGCCGAGAGAGCGCGCCAGCATGCGATGGAGCGGCGCGGCGCCGAACGAGATCTCGCCGACCTGTCCGGCCTCCATGGCGACCCCGTACCGCTCGAGATGTTCGCGGTAGGCGTCGGGAGCGGGCGCTGTTCGCCACACGAACTCGTCGCCTTCGAAGTCGACGCGCAACTCCTGAAGCCCGCGCGGCGATCCGGTCACCCGAACCACCGGCAGCGCGTCGTAGAGCTCGTTGGAAAAGATCCAGCCGCAAAGGCTTCCGTCGGGAAGCTCCTTCGGGGAGTCGAGCGCGCGCACGGGTTTTAAAAAGGGCCGGCGCAGGAGACTCCGACGCGCGCTCTCGCTGCGCTCGATGGCCGTGAAGCGGACGCGCGCGAAAACGTCCGGGTGGTGCGCTTCGAGCGCCGCGGCAAATTCCTCCAGGAACTTTCCGTCCCCCGCGCCGACCTCGACGAAGTCGAGCTCTTCTTCGAAATCCCTCGTCTGGAGGGCGAACCGGCGGGCGAGGGAGCGCGCGAACGCGGGGGAGATCCACGGCGAGGTCACGAAATCGCCCCGTTCGCCGATCGAGGCGCCCCGCCCGTAATACCCCTCCTCCGGGTCGTAGAGCGCCGCGGCCATGAAGTCGCGAAACGAGATGGGGCCCTCCCGGGCGATCCGTTCGCGCAGACGGTCTCTGAGTGACAAGTAACTGCCGAGTATATTTTCGACCGTGATTGAAAGATGTCCGCCGGACGACCGTGACTCCCCTTCGACCCGCGCGGCCGCCTCATCCCGCCCTCCGTTGCCGTCGGGGGGGTTCCCCGAGAACGCCCGGAAAAAAACGCTGCGCCTGAGATAGCCTTCCCGGCGTGAAGCCGCGCGGCGTCGTCATCGGGCTCGTGGCCGTCCTGGGGGGGGCTGTCTCCTGCGGCCCCCATGTGGTTGTGGCGCGGCTCGCCTCCCCGACCCCGGGAGCCCCGGCCGCCGCCCCGACGCCGTCCCCCGCAGCCCGCACGGCAGTTCCGGCCCCGGCCCCGGAGCGGAGGGTTCCTTCCCCGGCGGTCGGGGCACCGGTAACTCCATCTCCCGCTCCCGTCCCGGTGGCGCCGTCTCCGTCGCCCTCTTCGCCACCGGCGGTGCCGCGTCCGCCGGCGCCTTCTTCCGGGCCGGCGCCAAAGCCGACCTCCGCGGCCCCCCGGACGGCGGGGGCCACCAGCCCCGCGGCCACCAGCCCCGCGGCCAGCCCGGCGGCCACTTCTCCGGGAGCCATCGCTCGAGAGACGCCCGCGCCCCCTGTGCCCTCGAGCCCCGCACCCCCGACCGCGCGTGCCCGGCCCACTTCAACGCCGCCGCCCGGGAAGGTGGTCCCTGCGACTCTCCCCCCCGCGCCCCCGAAGGCGGCGGCGGCCTCGTCTTCCCCGGCCGCGCGACCCACGGCCGTTCCGACGCCGGCTCCCGCGCGCCCGACCCCTCCGCCGGCCGCTCCACCCACTCCCGTGCCGACGCGGGCCGCGACGACCGCCGCACCGGTTCGGCCGCCGCCGCCGCCGACCTCGACGCCGGTCTCAGCAGGGGCTCCTTCGTCAACGGAGGCTCCTGTCACGGCCGCGGCGACGCCGGGCGTCACCTCGCCGCTCATCGGGACCTGGGTGTTCCGCGCGCGTTCGGCGGACCGTGAGATCGGGGGCAGCCTGCGTTTCTTCAACCAGCGCGGCGCGCTCGCGGGCGGCTACGTCGCGCCGGGCGGACGCGAGACCCCGTTGACGGACCTGAACATTAACGGGGAGAAGATCTCGTTTGGAATTCCCGGCGCGGTCGGCACCTGGCAGCTGATCGGCGTGATGTCGGGCGACCGCATCAACGGGACCTTCGAGACCATTTCCGGAGTCGTTCCCTGGAGGGCGGTGCGGGGCACGGCAGCGGCCCCGGCCGTGTCTCCGACGCGGCGATAGCAGCGGTCGGCACCGCTCACTGCGCGACTTGAAGGGTGTGGACGAGGTCTCAGAAGAGAGCCACGCCCTGCAGCCACCAGATTTCGCAGATCACCGCGACGATCGCGACGAAGATCCCGAGAATCGCGACGGCGGCCCCGACGAGCTCGACGCGGACCTGGGAGGGAGCCCGGCCGAAGCGGCGCTCGAGCCAGGCGCGAAGGGCGGCCGGCCGCATCGAGCAGAAACTGCCCGCGATCGAGAGCAGCAGGCCGAAGGCGAGCACCAGAGGGATGGCGACGCTACGAGTCACCGGGAGTTTCCGCCGGATGGCACGGTCAGACCAGCTTTCGCTCGGGGGACAGCGAAGACCTACTTCGCGGCCGCCGCTTCCTTCTCCTGCGCGTCGACGACGGCGATCGCCGCCATATTGACGATGTCCGCAACTTCGACGCCGCGCTGCAGGACGTGCACGGACTTCTTCATCCCGAGGAGGATCGGGCCGATCGCCTCGGCGTTGGCGAGGCGCCAGACGAGCTTGTAGGCGGCGTTGGCGGACTGAAGATCCGGGAAGATCAGAACGTTCGGCCGGCGCACGGTCGACCAGGGGTATTCGTTCTCGAGCATCTCGGGAACGACGGCGGTGTCGGCCTGCATCTCGCCGTCGATCGCGATGTCGGGGCGCGCCCGCCTCACGATCTCGACCGCGCGCTTCACCTTGAGAGCCCCTTCGTGCAGGTTCGATCCGAAGTTCGAGAACGCGATCATCGCCACGCGCGGCTCGATGTCGAAACGCCGCACCGCATCCGCCGTCAGGCAGGCGATCTCGGCGAGGTCCTCCGCGGAGGGATCGATGTTGACCGTGGTGTCAGCGAAGAAGAAGCTGCGGTCTTTGAGCACCAGGATGTACAGCCCCGAAACGCGGGTCACACCGGGCGCGGTCCCCACGATCTGGAGCGCCGGCCGGATCGTGTCGGGGTAGTACTGCGTCAGCCCGGAGATCACGCCGTCGGCCTCCCCGGCGTCCAGCATCAGAGGACCGAAATAGTTGCGGACCCGGGCCAGTTTCTGCGCGTCTTCGACGGTGACGCCCGAGCGCCGCCGCAGCTCCTCGAGACGTCTGGCGTATCGCGGCAGCCGATCCGACGTCTCGGTATGGATGAAGTCGATCCTGTCCATCGGAAGCTGCAGGTCGCGGGCCGTCTTTTCGATGTGCGCCTCGCGCGCCAGCAGGATGGGCCGGCAGATGCCCTCTTCCGCGAGGATCTTCGCCGCCCGGAGGATCTTGGGATGCTCCCCCTCCGGAAAGACGATCCGCTTGGGGTTCGCGCGCGCCTTCTCGATGACGATGTTCACGACCTCGCGCGAGCGCGAGATCATCGCCTCGAGCCGCCGCAGGTAGGCGGACATGTCGGTGATCGGCTTTCGCGCGACCCCGGACATCATGGCCGCTTCCGCGACCGCGGGCGCGACCCAGAGCAGGACGCGGTGGTCGAAGGGCTTCGGGATCAAGTACTCGCGCCCGAAGCGGAAACTCTCGCCCCCGTACGCCTTCGACACGGAGTCGGGAACGTCCATCCGGGCGAGCGCCGCGAGCGCCTGGGATGCCGCCTTCTTCATCTCCTCGTTGATCTCGGTCGCCGCCACGTCGAGCGCGCCGCGGAAGATGAAGGGGAACCCGAGCACGTTGTTCACCTGGTTGGGATAGTCGCTGCGGCCGGTCGCCATGATCACGTCCGGGCGCGCGGCGCGCGCTTCTTCCGGGGTGATCTCAGGTTCGGGATTCGCCAGAGCGAACACGATCGGATCGCGCGCCATCGACTTCAGCATCTCGCCGGTCACGATGCCCTTCGTCGAGAGCCCCACGAAGACATCCGCGCCGACCAAGGCGTCCGAGAGCGTCCGCTCCGAGGTCTCGACCGCGAACTGCGCCTTGTACGGGTTCAGGTCCCCCGTGCGGCCGGCGTAGATCACGCCCGCCTTGTCGACCATGCGCAGGTTTTCGGCTCGGACCCCGTAGGAGAGATAGAGCTTCGCGCACGCGATCGCCGAGGCCCCCGCCCCGACGAAGACGACCTTGGCGTCGCCGATCGATTTTCCCGCGATCTCGAGGCCGTTCAAAAGCGCCGCGGCGGAGATGATCGCGGTGCCGTGCTGGTCGTCGTGGAACACCGGGATCTTCAGCCGCCTGCGCAGCGCCTCTTCGATCTCGAAGCATTCCGGCGACTTGATGTCCTCGAGATTGATCCCGCCGAAGGTGGGAGCGAGCCGCGCGACGGTGTCGATGAACGCCTGCGGGTCCTGCTCGTCCACCTCGATGTCGAACACGTCGATGTCCGCGAATCGCTTGAAGAGGATCCCTTTACCCTCCATCACGGGCTTGGAGGCGAGCGCGCCGATGTTACCGAGCCCGAGGACCGCCGTGCCGTTTGAAATGACGCCGACGAGGTTCCCTTTGGCCGTGTACTCGTACGCGAGCTCCGGGTCTCTTTCGATCTCGAGGCACGGAATCGCGACTCCGGGGCTGTACGCGAGAGACAAGTCTTCCTGAGTCCGGCACGGCTTGGTGGCGACGACCTCGATTTTTCCCTTGCGTCCCCGGCGGTGATACTCGAGCGCCTCTTCGGGAGTGGTCTTTCTCATCCTGCCGCCAGCTCCCTTCGCACCTCGCGCACGGCGTCGAGAGCCCCGGCCTTCGGGGCGAGCCGCACTTTTTTGTCGCGGCGGGAGACGATCTCGACGTTCCCGTCCTTCAACGCGCGACCGCCGACGTTGACCCGGATCGGGAACCCGAGAAGGTCCGCGTCCTTGAATTTCACGCCGGGTCTTTCGTCCCGATCGTCGTAGAAGACCTCGAATCCCGCGGCGGAGAGGTCCTCGTACAGCGAGTCCGCGGCCGAGCGCGTCGCTTCGTCGGTTGGATTCAAGGTAACGACCTCGACTTCGAACGGCGCGAGCGCCAGCGGCCACACGATGCCATCGGCGTCGTGGTGCTGCTCGACGGCGGCGGCCATCGTTCGACCGACGCCGATCCCGTACGTCCCCATCACGGCGGGTCGGGTCTCCCCCTTCTCGTCCGTGAACTCGCATTTCATCGTCGTCGAATACTTCGTCCCGAGCTTGAAGATGTGCCCGACCTCGATGCCGCGCGCGATCTCCAGGGGCCGACTGCAGCGCACGCACGGATCGCCCGCCCGCGCCTGCGCGATCACGCCCCACTCGGTCACGCGGGCGTCGCGGTCCATCGCGAAGCCCCGGACGTGCCAGTCGCGCCGGCCGGCACCCGTCACGGCGTTCACGGCGCCGCGCACCGAGTCGTCGGCGATCACGCGCATGTTTTCGGGAAGCGTGTGAGGACCGACGAATCCCACGGGCGCGCCGGTGGCGGGCTCGACCTTTTCTTCGGCGGCCAGAGCGAGATGGTCCACACCGAGCGCGTTCTTCAACGCGATCTCGTTGACGTCCAGATCCCCCCGCAGGAGCGCGACGACGAACCCTTTTTCCGTGTCGTAGACGAGGCACTTGATCATCCGCGATGCGGTGATCTTCAGGAACTCGACGACCGAATCGATCCCGCCGAGGCCGGGCGTCTCGACCTCCTGGAGGCCCGTCACCGTCTCGTCCTCCCACGGCACGGGGCGCGGTCCGGTGCGGGCCTTCTCGAGGTTCGCGCCGTAGCCGCAGGCCGGGCACCGCACCACGGCGTCTTCCCCGGTCGAGGCCAGCACCATGAACTCCTGCGAAGCGCTGCCGCCTATCGCGCCGGAATCCGCGTCCACGACGGTGAAGTCGAGGCCGCACCGCTCGAAGATGCGCCGGTAGGCCGCGTCCTGCGCGCGGTAGGAGCGATCGAGGCCCTCCGCGTCGGCGTCGAACGAGTACCCGTCGTACATCAGGAATTCGCGCCCGCGCATCAGCCCGAATCGCGGGCGGATCTCGTCGCGGAATTTCGTCCGGATCTGGAAGAGGGTCACGGGAAGCTGCCGATACGACGTGACGCCCGCCCGCACCATGGAGGTGACGGCCTCTTCCGCGGTCGGCGCCAGACAGTAGTCGCCGCCTTTGCGGTCC
>JBBQDF010000147.1:0-6958 GCA_038319475.1 Thermoanaerobaculia bacterium | reverse complement strand
AACGAAGCCGCGTGAGAGGCCGGTCCACACCGTGCGGATTCGACGCGGACTCCGCGAACACCTCCGCTTTTTCCACACGGTCCGGCCGGCGATCTCTCGAAAACAGGATATCGAAGGCCAGGCCATCAAGAACGATTCGCGTCTGCGGGTCGTCTCCGTCAAACCGCTGGGCCTCGCCATGAAGCTCTACGACGTGACGACCGGGACGGGCGATTTCATCGCTGACGGCGTCGTCAGCCACAACTGCTACGCCCGCTCGAGCCACGAATATCTGGGCTTCGGCGCCGGAACGGACTTCGACCGCAAGATCGTCGTGAAGACAAACGCGCCCGAGCTTCTCCGCGCGGAGCTCATGCGCCGATCCTGGAAGGGCGATTCGATCGCGTTCTCGGGAAACACGGACTGCTACCAGCCGCTCGAGGCGGTTTACGAGCTGACGCGCCGCTGCCTCGAGATCTGCCTGGAGTTCCGGAACCCCGTCGGCCTCATCACGAAGGGCGCTCTCGTCCGGCGTGACGTGGATCTGCTCGCCGCGCTCGCGCGCGAGGCGTCCGCCACGGTCCACCTCTCCATCTGTTTCGCCGACGACGACATGTCGCGCGCCATCGAGCCGAACACGAGCCCCCCCTCGCAGCGCTTCGAGACGATCCGCATCCTTTCGGACGCGGGAATCCGCACCGGGGTGGGTATCGCTCCGGTCATCCCCGGTTTAAACGACGACCAGGTCGCGGAGATCCTCGCCCGGGCGCGGGCCGCCGGGGCGACCGAGGCCTTTCGCCAGCCGATCCGCCTTTCGGGAGCCACCCTCCCGGTTTTTCGAGAGCGGCTCGAGGCGGCGTTCCCCGCGAGGGCCGCGAAAGTCTGGAACGCCATCCAGGAAATGCGCGGCGGGAAGTTAAACGAAACCCGGTTCGGGGCGCGCGGGCACGGGCTCGGCCCGAGATGGGCGGCCGTCGAGGCGCTGTACCGGGCGGAGTGCCGCCGCCTCGGCTTCGACGCGGAAGAAGAGCCGCCCCGGGCATCCACGTTTCGCCGGCCGGGCAGTCAGGGCGCCCTGTTTTGACGGACTCGACTCGGGGGTCTCGCCGCGCCCGATGCCCGGGGGGTTACTACTCTAAATCGCAAAGTTCTTTGCAAACTTCTTGACAGAGGCAGGGCAGCGAAGAGACAATTTCTCTCCATGGACCTCCGACCCGTAGATCCTCCGGATCCCGCCGCTCAAATCGGCGGCCGCGCGATCGACAACCTCCGCTTCATCCGGGAGACCATGGAACGGGCCATCGCGTTCACGGCCGTTCCCGGAAAAGGCGGCGTCGCGATGGGAGTCACTGCCCTTGCGGCCGCGGCGCTGTCGCTTCTGGCGCGCTCGACGGACGAATGGCTCGGTATCTGGCTCGTCGAGGCCTTCATCGCGTTCTCGATCGGAGCCTGGGCGATGGCGATCAAGGCGCACCGCGCGGGCGCGACGCTCTTCACCGGTCCCGCGCGCCGATTCCTCCTGACGCTTTCTCCCCCGCTTTTCGCGGGCGCGGTCGTCACCCTCGCGCTCGCCCGCACGGGCCAGACCGGTCTCCTGCCCGGCATCTGGCTCCTTCTCTATGGGACGGCGGTCGTCACGGGCGGGGCCTTTGCGGTGCGGATCGTGCCCGCCATGGGCCTTCTGCTCATGCTTCTCGGGTGCCTCGCCCTCGTGTGCCCTCCGGCCTGGGGCACCGCTTTTCTGGCGGCGGGTTTCGGGGGTCTTCAGATCGGCTTCGGGGTCGCGATCGCCAGGAGACACGGCGGCTGATGGCCCCCGGGCGTTCCATCTCCGCAGCAGGTTCCCGGGTGCGCGACGCGTCGCCGCCTTCCGAGGCGGGAAGCGCGTCCCGGCGGGGGATCGGCGCGGGATCGGCCGAGGCGGCCCCTGCTCGTGGCCGCGGCGCCGTGCCTGATCTCGACCGGGTGATCCACGAGCGGCTTCGCCTGGCGATCGTGAGCGCCCTCGCCGCGGCCGGCAAACTTTCGTTTCGCGAATTGAAGGGAATGCTGGGCGCGAGTGACGGAAATCTGTCCGTCCATGCCCGCAAACTCGAGGAAGCGGGTTACGTCGCCTGCCGGAAAGGGTTCGACGGTCGCATTCCCCGCACCGAATACCGGCTCACCGCGGAGGGCCGCCGCGCGTTCGAGCGTTACCTGAACCATCTCGAGTCCCTCGTCCGCAACGCGCGTAACCGGAGCTGATTTTTTTTGATCTGAGACTTTATGTTGCAAAGTACTTGGTCGACGCTTTTCTCGGAGTTTTCCGGAATTCCATGGGTTCCGCCAGCCGCCTGGGCGATGGTCCCTCCCCACCCCGGACTCACGATCTCCGCTTTTCTTGCCGCCGCCTTCGGCTTCCTCGTCGCCGCGGGCGCGTTCGTCCTTTGTCTCGCGGTCGGCTGGAGGACCGCGGCCCGGCGGATCGCGATGGTCGCGACCGCGGGCGCCGGCCTCTATCTGGCGGCCCTCGCGGTGGTCGGGGCGGCCAGCGGCGAACGCACCCTGCCGCCCGGAGGGAAAAAGTATTTCTGCGAGATCGACTGCCATCTCGCTTACTCGGTCCTGTCGGAGGAAGCGACCTCGCCGATCCGGCGATGCGGGCCCTCCGGCGACGGGCTCCGCGTCGTGCGGGTTGAGACGACCCGACGACCATCTCGAGCTTCCGCGGAAACGCCCCTCTGACTCCCAATCCGCGCCGCGCCTTTCTGCTCGACGCCCGCGGCCGGCGCTACGAGGCCGCCCCTGACGCCCCGAAGGCGTGCCGGGAGGCCTTCCGTGACTCCGTTCCCTTCACCCGGCCGCTCCGCCCCGGAGAGTCCTACCGGACCGCGCTCGCCTTCCGCGTGCCTTCCGGCGCCGCGCCGCTGCGCCTGTGGCTCGGTGACCCGGAGCCCGGGATCGAGCAGTTCGTCGCGGGGCACGAGAACAGCGTCTTTCATCCGAGGGTGTATTTCGCTTTGCCCTGAGAGCGAAACCGTCGAGCCCGATCGGACGGTACGAGATGCGGACCGCGGCCGCGAATCCGCCCCCGTCTGCCCGTTTGACGCCGGGTCACATTCCTGTTGTCTCGCGGCCCCTCCGCGGCAAGAATCGCTCCGTGAAAGCACCCCTTTTCCCGAACATGACCCCGCGCCGGTGGATCGAGTACACCGTCGCGATCGTTATCGGAAACGCGGTCTATTTCCTCGTGCTCTTCCCCGGCCTTACCCCGGCCATGCAGCATCAGTCGCTGAAGGTCGACGGCGGGCTCATCCTCGACTTTCTCTGCTGCGTCGCGGTTTACGCCGTCATTCGTCTGGGCACGGCGCACGCGCGGCGGTGGAAAGCGTAACCGCCACACACGTCGCCTCCGCTCACTCCGGGTCGTGCCTCCGCCGCGACCGCGGCGAAGGCACCGTCGAGCGGCTCGCCTGTTGGCTCGACCGCTCGCCTCGTCCCTCCGTTCGCTGCGCCTCCCGCTACGCCACCATCGTGACGCAAGCGGAGCTCTGATTAGTGCGTGCGCTCGCCAACTGACGCGGCGCCGATGCTGAGCGTCTGAATCATCCAATGATGGGGACGATGACCGGGCGCAGGTCGAAGACCCGGCGGCAGGCGCGTTTCGCGGCGATCGTGATTTCCGAGCGCAGCCAATCGGGGTCGGCGCGCTCTTCCGGGGTCGCGCGCGCGAGCACCGCGCGCGCGGCGCGGCCCACCTCGTCTGAGAGCTCCTTCTCGCCGACGACGACCCCTCGGGAGACGACGGAAACCTCGGGCGGTGACGCGTTAGCCGACGCGAAGATCACCACGAACCCTTCCTCCGCAAGATGCCGCCGATCTCGCACGACCCCCGGATCGACCGTCTCCGTCCGCGTGTCGTAAAAGATCCGCCCCGACGGCACCGCGGCGGGATCCACGCGGATGCCGTCCGGCGAGAGCGTCATGCGGTCGCCGTTGTCGAGAAGGAAGACGCTGTCCGCCGGAATCCCGCAGCCGCGCGCCGTGTCCGCCGCCGCGGCGAGCATCCGCCTCTCGCCGTGGATCGGAAGGACCGCCCGTGGCCGGACGAGTGAGATCCAGTCCGCGATGTCCTCGCGGTGAGCGTGCCCAGAGACGTGGACCGGCGGGTCCGACTCCCGCACGACGCGCGCGCCTCGCCGGATCAGGTGGTCGGTGACGCGATTGACGGAGCGCTCGTGGCCCGGGATCGTGCGCGCGGAAAACACGACGAGGTCGCCCGGGTCGAGCTTCAGGTCCGCGTGCTCGTCGAGCGCGAGGCGATAGAGCGCGGAAAACGGCTCGCCCTGGCTTCCCGAAGTCACGCACAGCAGACGCCCGCGGGGCTGGCGCGAGAGTTCCGCGGGGGCGACGCGGGTCCCGGCGGGAAGCGACAGCCGCTGGAGTCGCTCGGCGATGTCCGCGACCGTCACCATGCTGCGGCCCAGGAGCCCGATGCGCCGCTTTCCGGCGAGAGCCACGCGGGCGGCCTGGCTGATGCGGGACACGTGGCTCGAGAACGTCGTCAGGATGATGCGCGCGGGCGCGCCCGCGAATACCTGTGCGAGGCCTTCCCCCGCGACGCGTTCGGAAAGAGCGCGCCCGGGGCGCTCGGCATTGGTCGAGTCGATCAGCGCGAGGTCGATTCCATCCCCGACCGCGGCCGCGATGCCTTCGCGGTCGGTGAGCTCGCCGTCGGGGGGGTCCGGATCGAGCTTGAAGTCTCCGGAATGGAGGAGGCGCCATCCGCCGGCCTCGACGAGCACGGCCGCGGAGTCCGGCACCGAGTGAGAAACGCGGAAGAACCGGAACGCAAAGGCGCCGGCTCGGACCGTCTCCCGCTCCGGCGCCTCGATCAATCCCTTGCGCGAGAGCTCCGCTTCCTCGAGGCGCCGCCGCGCGAGGGCCAGTGTGAACGGGAACCCGTACACGGGCGCGTCACACCACTCGCGCAACAGCGGCAGAGCGCCTATGTGGTCTTCGTGGCCGTGCGTCAGGAGCACCGCGTCAATCCGCTCCGTTGACAGCGCGGACATGTCGGAGGCGATTTTGTCCACACCGGGAAATGTCTCGTCCGGGAAGGAGACGCCGACGTCGATGATGAGGCTCGATCCCTCGCACCGGAGCCACAGGAGGTTTCGTCCGAACTCGCCGAGACCCCCGAGCGGGACGATCTCGAGCGGCGCCGTCATGGAGAGGCCGGCGTCAGCGCTTTCGCGGCCGGCGAATCGGCGAGCGCAAGGAATTCGTCGAGGCCGAGCACCTCGGCGCGCGACCGGACGTCGTATCCGATCCCGGCGAGCGCCGCCTCCCAGGGCCCCCGCCCGCCCGCCGCGGCGAGCGCGTTCGGCAGCGTCTTGCGCCGGAACCGGAACGCGAGCGAGGCGATGGCAATGGCCCGGCCCCGGAGGTCGGCGGGCAGCGTCGGCTCGCGGGGCGTCAGCTCGAGGACGCTCGACATGACCCTGGGGCGCGGACGGAAGGCGCCCGGGGGAAGGTCGAACAGGATCCGGGGCCGAGCGAAAGCGGCCGCGCGCACCGAAAGGTATCCGTAGTGCTCGGTTCCGGGCCGGGCCACGAACCGCAACGCGACCTCCTTCTGGACCGTGGCCACGGACCGCGCGATCGACGCCGGCTCTTCGAGTGCCGCCACGAGGATGGGGGTCGCGACGTTGTACGGCAGGTTGGCCACGAGAACGGCGCGGCCGGGCCATCCCGCTTCGGCGAGCCATTCCGAAAAGGGACGATCGAGAACGTCGCCCTGGAAGATCCGGACGCGGCCCCGGTCGGAGAGCTCCGCCTGAAGCGCGACCGACCGCAGCGGGTCGATTTCGACGGCGAGGACTCGCCCGGCTCGCGTCTCGAGGACCCGGGTCAGCGCCCCTTCCCCGGGGCCCACTTCGACGGCCGTGTCGGAAACCGTCAGCCGGGCCGCGTCGACGATCCGCTCGGCCGTGGCCGCGTGGACGAGGAAGTGCTGCCCCCACCGTTTCCGGGCGGGGATCACCGGAAGCTCTGCCGCCGGATCAGCCAGACCATGAAGAGGGGCAGCAGGATCATCGACACGATGCTCGCCACGAAGAGCCGGTCGCCCGCGCCGGCCAGCCGCTGGAAGTTCATTCCGAAAAATCCGGTGATGAAAGAGAGCGGCAGGAAGATCGTCGAAATGACGGTGAGCCGCTTCACGACCTCGGAGAGCCGGTTGTTCTCGACGGACAGGAATGCATCGAGCGAGCCGGTCAAAAGCTCGCGGTACGTATCGATCGAATCCGTGATCCGGATCAGGTGATCGTAGACGTCCTGGAAGTAGAAGACCCGGGCGGCGTCGAGCACGGGGGGGTCCCGCCGGAGGAGAACGTTGACCGCGTCGCGCTCGGGCGCGATCAGCCGCCGCAGCAGCGCGAGGTCTTTTTTCAGCTGGAGAAGGTCGGCGAGGCGGGCCGGGTCGAATTTCGCGAACACCGCGGACTCGATCGCCTCGGTCCGCTCCGCCAGATCGTCAAGGACCGGGAAGTACTCGTCGACCAGGGAGTCGAGGAGGCCGTAGAGCAGCCCCGAGACGTCGTGAACACCCGTCTCGCGGCAGAAGCGGTCGAGGACCTGGTTCAACAGCGGAACGTCGGCGTCGTGTGTGACGATCAGAAAATTCGGGCCGATAAACGCGTCGACCTCGTCGAACTGGAGACCGCCCTCGAGACTGCCGATTCGATATGCGACTAAGAAATAGTGGTCGGGAAAGACGTCGATCTTCGGCCGCTGGTGCCGGTGGCGAACATCTTCGACCGCCAGGGGATGGAGCTTCAGCTCGCGCGACAGCACCTCGAGCTCGCCGTCCGAAGGCGACTGGAAGTCACCGAACAGGAACGACTTGGTCGCGTCCAGGCGGGCGCGGATGCCCTCGAGCGGGACGTCCTCCGTCGCGGGCCCTTCGGGGCTGAAGAGGATCAGCCGGGGCTTGTGC
>JBBQDF010000146.1:0-6962 GCA_038319475.1 Thermoanaerobaculia bacterium | reverse complement strand
TGGTGAGTGCCCGCGTCTGGACTATGGCCATGGCGCGGGTGAGCTTACCTTTCTACTTCCACTTCGCAAAAATGCGCTTGATCTCCGCTTCCGCCGTCTTCAGCGCCTCTTCCGGCGTGACCTCGTCGCGTGCGGCGCGGGCGAACATGGTCGGCAGGACGAAGGTGTTGAAGACCTCGTCGATTCCGGCTGTCGCGTATCCCGGGTAGCCCACGTTGGTGGCCCACTCGAGGACGTTGCTCAGGACCTTGTACTTGTCATTGGGGACGCCTTTGGGGTCGTTGGCGAGCTGCGCCTTGATGTCGGGCACCGTGCTCGGGAACGAAGGGAAATTGTAGAACTCGCTCGCCTTGAACGCCGCGCCGAAGTTGTCGATGTAGTCGATCAGGAACTTCTTGGCGCCTTCCTGGTTCTCGGCGAAGTTCCAGATCGCATAGCAATCCATGACGTGCTCCGCCGCTATCCGACGCGCCGGTCCCTTGAGAGCGGGCGCCACCTGGATGTTCTTCGACATCTCGGGGTTGTCCTTCTCCGCCGTGCGCGTCACCGAGATCGCGTTGGCGACGAAAGAGAGCTTGCCGGCCAGAATTCCCCGGTTGTTCGAGGAGGGATCCCAGGTGAACACCTCGGGCGTCATGCACTCCTTGAACATGGCGCGCATGTACTTGATGGCTTCGAGGGTCTGCTTCGAATTGATCGTGACGTTCCCCGCCTCGTCCTGCTCCGATCCGCCGTAGGACCAGAGAAGAGCCCGGACCGCCATGTTCGTGTCGAGCTCCTGCGAGAGCCCGATCCCGACGGGGTTGCCGGCGGTGTCCTTGATCTTCTTGCCGCCGATGCGCAGGTCTTCCCAGGTATCCGGCCCGTTCGGGAATCCAACCTTCTCCCACAGGTCCTTCCGGTAATTGCCCGGGTCGGGAACGTAGGAGTCCGAGAACGCGAAGTACTTCTTCGTCTTCGGGTTGTACGTGGACTTGTGCGCGAGATCGATCTTCTTGCCGTGTTTCTTCTCGACGGCCTGGTAGATCTCCGAGTGGTCGATGACCTGCTTCTCGTATGCGGCCGGAGGGGAGAGGAACATGAACAGGTCATGCCCCTTCTTCGCCGCGACTTCCGCCGCCGCGCGCGCGTTGATCTCGCCGATGGCGATGTGGTCGACGACCACGTTCGTATTGTTCTTCGCGCCCCATTCCTTTGTGTAGGTGTTGTCGAACCACTTGTCGTAGCCCGGAACGAAATGGCTCCACTGGATGATGCGAAGCGTCTTCTGCTGCGCCGCCGCTCGCGCCGGGAACAGGAAGTTGGCGCCCACCCCTGCGGCGAGCGCCCCCGTTCCCGTCACCTTCACGAACTGCCGGCGGGTCAGACCGTCTTTATTCTTTTTCGACATTGGTCCTCCTTCGCCCCGTGGGCCTCGCCACCTAGAAATAGAAGAACTGCAGCTGAACGATGAAGTGGTTGGTGTTCTTGACCGCCGCGGTCGCGGGCCTCGTTCCGGGGACGATTCGCTCGTACGCCGCCGTGATCTTCATGTTCTGCTGCGCGACGTAGTAGTTGAATCCGCCCATGTAGCGCCGAATGTTGCGCCCGTGCTCGATTCTGTCCGTGAACTGAAGCGTCTCGTAGCGCACGAACGGCTGAAGCTCGATCGGTTTGAAGTAGAAGCCGACGTCCGTGAAGAGTTCCCGCTCCGGCGACAGACTCGGAATGAGGCAATTCGCCGCGCGGGTCCCGGCGG
The DNA here is from genome assembly GCA_038319475.1 of Thermoanaerobaculia bacterium. GTDB lineage: Bacteria > Acidobacteriota > Thermoanaerobaculia > UBA5066 > Gp7-AA6 > JALYUA01. Next base: position 5,224 of record JBBQDF010000146.1, on the reverse strand, counting down.
ACGAGAGGCCGCAACCCCCGTCGTAGTGAATGAAGTCGGCGTGGGCCGTGAAAGCACTCTGGCCTGTCTTCGCGTCGCCCGGCCCGACCGGCCAGTCAACCATGATGTCCCCGCCGTACGCCTTGTAACCGTCGCCGCTCGGAAGCGTCGCCGTCGACGGGGAGGTATAGCCGCCCTGCGCGTCGTATCCTGCGCCGAACGCGAGAATTCTCTTCTTCCCGAGGTTCGTGCCGACGGGGACGTAGCCCTTCTCGGTGTCGAAAACGTTGTAGACGATCCGGCCGGTGAAGCGGTACGGGTTCCGGGAACCGCTGGTGGGGCCGTCCGCGGCGACGGCCGGTGCGCGAAGGCCCTCGAAAAGACCCGTGCGGATCTCGAGGTGATCGCCTGCCAGATAAGACTTGAGCTGGATACCGACGTCGCGTCCCGCATCGCCCTGCTCGCCAGCGGTCTGGAGGAAGGTCCACGTGCCGCCGTCGAGCGCCAGATGGCTCGACGTGCTCTGAAGCGAGTTGCGGGTGAAAGGAACGAGCATCTTGCCGAAGTCGATGATGAACAGGTCGTTGCTGAAGGGATGCCATTCGCCAAACGCGTCCTGCACGAGAAAGCCGGTGTTGATGGCCTTCGACGCGGTGCCGACGCTCCCGCCCATGTTCGGATTGTCGGTCTGGAAAAAGAACGTCACGTTCTTGGCCACCTGACCCGCCATGATCAGGCGCACGCGGCGGAGTTTCAGGTTCTTCTGGTAGCCCTCCGTCACCGGGTCCTGAAGGAATTCCGCCCATCCCTGAAGCTGGAAGCCGAGTCGGAAATTCACCGTATCGCCGACCTTCACGACCACCTGGGCCGGAGCTGCGGCGGGCGCAAGCCCGGCGACCGCAAGCGCGACTAAGGCGAATCGAAGAAACCGTCGAGTCATGCTCTCCTCCTTATTTCGTTCCGTACGAACTCCGCCGCAAAAAGAACCGGCGGCTCATCGCCGCCGGGAAGATGCCCTCAGATTGCCTGGATGTCTCTGTCCTTCGTCTCCTTGAGAAACAACGCTCCGATGACGAAGGTGATGGCGGCCACGATGACCGGATACCAGAGGCCGGCGTAGATGTTTCCCCGCGAGGCGACGAGCGCCGTGGCGAGAAGCGGGAGCATGCCCCCGAACCACCCGTTGCCGATGTGGTACGGCAGGGACATCGACGTGTACCGGATCCGGGTCGGGAAGAGCTCGACTAAGAACGCCGCGATCGGACCGTAGACCATGGTGACGTAGAGCACCAGAATGACGAGGATCAGGAGGGCCATCGGATAGTTGATCCGGGCCTTGTCCGGCGCGGCCGGGTAGCCCGACGCCTTCAAGGCAGCCTTGTATTTGTCTTCGTCGTACCCTCGAAGCTCGGTGCTCCCGAGTTTCGTGACGACCGTCTCTCCCGGGACGGCCGGAGCCGACGTGAAGGAAAGGCCCGCTTTGGTCAGGAAGTCCTTCGCTTTATCGCACGGGGAGAAGACCGTCTTGGGGGTCGGGAAGATGTGCATCCGGCAATCGTCGGCGGACACCGTGATGGGAGTGGCCGCGGCGTACTGCTCGAGGCCCGGGTTGACATAGTGAGTCAGCGCCTTGAACAGAGGAAAGAAAGTCAGCGCGCCGAGAAGGCATCCCGTGAGGATGATCCACTTGCGTCCGATCCGGTCCGACAGTGAGCCGAAGAAGATGAAGAACGGGGTCGCGATCAGAAGCGAGGCGGCAATCAGGATGTACGCCGTCAGGTAGTCGAGCTTCAGGTAGAGGGTGAGGAAGAAGAGTGCGTAGAACTGTCCCGCGTACCAGACGACGCCCTGACCGGCCGTCGCGCCGAAGAGCGCGAGAAGAACGATTTTCGCGTTCGACCAGGTGGCGAAGCTCTCGGTCAGCGGAGCCTTCGAACCCTTCCCCTCGGCTTTCATGCGTTTGAAGATCGGAGATTCCTGCAGCTTCAGCCGGATATAGATCGAGAAGATCAGCAGGACGACCGAGAGCAGGAAGGGAATCCGCCAGCCCCATGCCTTGAACGTGTCCGGTCCCATCTTCCAGCGGCAGAGACCGATGATGAGAAGAGACAGGAAGAGGCCGAGCGTCGCGGTCGTCTGGATCCAGGCGGTGCTGTAGCCGCGCCGTCCCTCGCGCGCATGCTCCGCCACGTAAGTCGCCGCACCGCCGTACTCCCCGCCGAGCGCAAGACCCTGGAGGAGCCGCAGGAGCACGAGGAGAACCGGCGCCACGAAGCCGATCTTCGCGTACGTCGGCAGGAGACCGACGGCTGCGGTCGAGGCGCCCATGACGACGATCGTGACCAGGAAGGTGTACTTGCGTCCGACCAGGTCTCCGATGCGGCCGAAGAAGAGCGCGCCGAAGGGCCGCACGAGGAATCCCGCCGCGTACGTGACGAACGAAGAAAGAAGGGCCGCCGTCGCGTTACCCGGGGGAAAAAAGAGGGCCGCGAAAAAAGGAGCGAGCGTCGCGTAGAGGTAGAAGTCGTACCACTCGAAGACCGTCCCGAGCGAGGAGGCGAAGATGACCCGTCTCTCTTCCGCACTGAGAGCGCCCGTGGGCGCCTGTCTCTCCATGGTTCCGGTCGCCATGAACCCTCCCTCTCCTAAAAGTTTAAAGATGCGCGAAGTCCGAATCGAGCGATGCCATGCCGGGGACTTCCGCCGGGGAATCTTATTTCGGAGAGGGGCGGCAGTGGGGACTGGTTTTCCGTCCGTACGCTACCGCGCAGCGGCCGCCGCCTGTCTCGTGTCACTTGAAGGCTGGTGCGCGCGGGGGCACTCAAAGCCCTCAAAAATGAGGACACCGCAACCGTCGCCCCGGACGGTTCGCGCTCTCCGCGAGGGCGGCGGCCGGCTACAGGCGCCGTGCGATGACCAGTCGTGGGCGCAGAGTGTTTCAAAGCTCGAAGCGAAGTCAAGGCATCTTCCGGTTTGGGAATAACATTCCGGCCCGAGGTCTCGTCCCTCACGTGAGGGCGGCCGTCCTCGGAAGGAGAAACGTCGGCGATGGCGACCAGAGCGGACGAAACGATCGAAGCCCTGCTCCTCGAAAAGCGCCGGTTCAAGCCCGGAAAATCGTTTGTCGCGGAGGCGAACATCTCGGACCCCGCCGTGTACCGGAAGGCCGACCGGGACTTTGAAAAATTCTGGGCGCGGTTTGCCGAAGAGCTCGAGTGGATGAAACCCTGGCGAAAGGTGCTCGACTGGAAACCGCCCCGCGCCAGGTGGTTCGTGGGCGGCAAGCTGAATGCCTCCGTCAATTGCGTCGACCGCCACGCCCGGGGCCCGCGTGCCAACAAAGCCGCGCTCATCTGGGAGGGGGAGCCCGGCGACACGCGCACCCTGACTTACCGGGAGCTTCTCCGCGAAGTCGGAAAGTTCTCGAACGTCTTAAAGTCGCTCGGCGTCGCGAAAGGGGACCGGGTCACCCTCTACATGCCGATGATTCCGGAGCTGCCGATCGCGATGCTCGCCTGCGCTCGGATCGGCGCGATCCATTCCGTCGTATTCGGGGGATTTTCCGCGGAGTCGCTGCGAGACCGCATCAACGACCAGGGGGCGAAGATCCTCGTGACGGCCGACGGCGGCTGGCGCCGCGGAAACGTCGTGCCGCTCAAGAAGATCTCCGACGAGGCGCTGACGAACGCCCCGACGATCGAAAAGATGATCGTCGTCAAACGGACCGGGACCGAGGTGAGCTGGCGCGCGGGCCGCGATCTCTGGTGGTCCGAGCTGATGTGCGACGCTCCGGCGAAATGTCCCCCCGAGAAGATGGATTCCGAGGATCCGCTCTACATCCTCTATACATCGGGGACGACGGGAAAGCCGAAGGGCATCCTCCACACGACGGCGGGGTACCTGCTCGGCACCTATGCCACGAGCAAGTGGGTGTTCGATCTGAAGGAAGACGACGTGTACTGGTGCACGGCGGACATCGGCTGGGTAACGGGACACTCGTACGTCGTCTACGGCCCGCTGGCAAACGGCGCCACCTGCCTCCTCTACGAGGGCGCGCCCGATACACCAGGTCGGGGTCGGTTCTGGGAGCTCATCGAACGCCATGGCGTCACGATCCTCTATACGGCTCCGACGGCGATCCGCGCCTTCATGAAGTGGGGAACGGAGTGGCCCGAAAAACACGACCTGTCCTCGCTCCGTCTTCTGGGTTCCGTCGGCGAACCGATCAACCCGGAGGCGTGGATCTGGTACCAGACGCACATCGGCGGCGGGCGTTGCCCGGTCGTCGACACGTGGTGGCAGACGGAAACCGGCATGATCATGATCACGCCGCTCCCGGGTATCACGACGACGCGGCCGGGCTCCGCCACGTCGGCGTTTCCAGGGGTGCGCGCCCAAATCCTGGATCAGAATGGCCGCGAGGTCGGGGTCGGCGGTGGATATCTCGCCATCACACGGCCCTGGCCGGCCATGCTCCGCGGGATCTGGGGCGACGACGAGAGATACGTCAGCACCTACTGGTCGAAGTGGAACTCGGAGACATATTTTCCGGGGGACGGAGCCAAGCGCGACAAGGACGGGTATTTCTGGCTGCTCGGCCGCGTCGACGACGTCATGAATGTGGCCGGGCACAGGATCGGAACGATGGAAGTGGAGTCGGCGCTGGTCGATCATCCCGCGGTCGCCGAGGCGGCCGTCGTCGGCGTCAATGACGAGATCAAGGGGACGGCGATCGCGGCGTTCGTCATTCTGAAGGAAAAGTCCGAGACGGGCGCGGCGGCGACCGGTGGAGACGGGCTGCGAAAAGAGCTCTCGGCGCACGTCGCAAAGAAGATCGGCGCCATCGCGAAGCCCGACCGGCTCTTCTTCACCGCGGACCTGCCCAAGACCCGATCGGGAAAGATCATGCGAAGGCTGCTCCGGGACATCGCCGAGGGCCGCGTCCTCGGGGACACCACGACTCTGGCGGATCCGGCGGTCGTGTCGTCGCTGAAGAGCCAGTATGAGGAGAAGGAATAAAGGAGCGCGTCGGGCCGCGCGGATCCCGATCCGGCCGCGCGCGTCCCACGCGCGGCCGGATCGGCTGAGAAGATGCGATGTGGCGGAGAAACGGTAATGCTGCGTGCCGGGCCCGCGCCACGGAGGCTGTTCCAGACCTCACGCTGACGCGCTACATCGCTGGCTCTTTACTTTAGCTCTCGGCGGGGCTTGGGACCCTCGGTGAATCCGCCCTACCGTGTCACTG
>JBBQDF010000145.1:0-6965 GCA_038319475.1 Thermoanaerobaculia bacterium | reverse complement strand
TTCGCCGCGCACGGCGAAGGCAGCTCCCGTAGTGAGCGGAGGCGACGGCCTACCGCCTCCCCGCCGGCTCCGAGGAAATCACTTCCGCGTCGATCGCCTCCGGGCGGGGGGCCCGGCCGACGGCCCCCGCTCCGCGCGTGGCGAAAAAGACGGCGGCCGTCCAGGTCGGCACCAGGTCGAGGCCGGGCACGAGCTCCGCGACAAACGAGGGGAGAAACGACCAGTGCCAGCCGACCAGCCACGTCATGGCGCCCGCGACCGCGACGTCCAGCGCGTCGTTGACCGGGGAGAGAGCGCCCGGCGCGAAGAGGGGAATGACACCGATCTGGAGCGCGTCCGCGGCCATCGCGATGAGGCGCGCCGTGCGAACTCTGCCCTGCTCCGTCATCTCGATCTTCACGGTCTCTCCTCCGCCCACCGGGGCGCTCCCGATGAACAAGCGAGAACCGCGCCATACCGGCCAGACTCTTCGGACTCCCGTCGGGCGCTTGAACCACACCGGTTGACCCGGTCCGCGGCGATACTCTGGCGCCGGTTTCGGAAAGGTCCTCGCTGCGTTTCTCGCTCGCGCGGGCTTCCCCGCGAGCGTCGGAGCGAGGGGGCGACCGGAGGCACGTCCCGGTATTCTTGCGGCATGCCTTCCGGAAGAGACTGGCTCGACCTCGTTCAATCCACGTTCCACTCGGTCGGCCGGCGCGACATCTCCGGGCTGTACGGGCGCGAGTGGCAGCGCGCCCGGGCGAAGCTGACGGCGGATCACGCTGAGGAGCTGGAGCGGCCCGGCAACCGGATCCGGCATTTCTTCCGGACCGCGAACGCCGTTCTCTTCGGCCTCTCGAGGCGGCTCGCTCCGGCGCGCCGGGTTCTCTTCGCGACGGCCCTGCTGTGCCTTCTCTTTTCGTTCCAGGGGCCGTCCTTCTCGCACTTCACCGAAAAGCACGGCCATGTGGTCACGACGACGGAGTACCACTTCTACTTCGACAACGGCTGGCTGTTCATTGCACTCGTCGTCGTGGTGTTGCTGCTCGCTATGGAGCTGGTCGACAAGATCAACTTCCGCGACGAGCTCGAGCTCGCCCGCGACCTCCAGGCGAGCCTCATTCCGCGCGTCCTGCCGGAGATGCCGGGATGGCAGCTCGGGGCCCACAACGAGATCGCGAACACCGTCGGCGGGGACATCTACGACTTCGTTCCGCTCGAAGACGGGCGTCTGGCGGTTCTCTTCGGCGACGCGTCGGGTCACGGCATGGCGGCGGGGCTCGTCATGGCGGTCGCGCACGCGTCGTTCCGCACGCAACTCGATGTCGATCCCGCCCCCGAGCCGATGTTCGCGGCGTTGAACCGGATCCTCTGCCGCACGGGCGGCCCGCGGGCGTTCTTCTCCTGCGTTTACCTGCTGCTTGCCCCAGACGGAAGCTTCCAGGGAACGGTTGCGGGACATCCGCCGGTCTTGAGACTCTCGGGCGCGGGGGCGGTGCTCGGCCGGATCGGGCAGGGCGCGTACCCGCTAGGGATCCGGGCGCCGCTGGCGTGGGCGGTCGAATCCGGCCGCCTCGAGAGCCGCGAACGGCTCATCCTCTATTCGGACGGAGTGTCGGAGGGCCGTAACGCAGCGGGAGTCGAGTTTGGCGAAGAGCGCGTCATGTCGATCGCCCGGGTCGGAGCGGGCCTGTACCCCGCCGACCTCGTGCGGGCGATGGCCCGCGAGCTGGCCGTCTTCCGCGGCGACCAGGAACCGCCGGAGGACGACGTCTCGATCGCGGCGATCTCCCGGCTCTGACGCGGGCGATCAGGCGGGCGGCGGGCGGGGCACCGCGGGAGACGGCGCGGGCGCGGCCACGCGGCGCCTCGTCCCGGTCCGCGCGGCCATGATTCCGACAACCAGCCCCAGCAGGCCTCCCACCGCGGTGCCGATCAGTTGACCTTTGATCAGCCGCGTCGTCGTGTACCGGATGACCTGCGGGATGTTGACGAGGGCCTGGACCTGGCCGTTCGCCGGCTGCGAAAGAAATCCCGATTCGTTGTACCAGCTCAGGGTCGGCGGCACGATGAGAGAGGCGGCGATGGCCCCCACGAGGGCTCCGAGCAGAACGAAAATCGAAATTGTCTTCATGGAGAGATCCTAGCCCTTCTTTTCCCGCAGGCCGGCGAACCGACGCCTCGGACGAGAGAGCAAGACCCGCGCCGCAGCACGGGGAGCCCGCCGCCTGATCTGTCCCTCGAGCGTCGCTTGAATTACTTCTCCTTCTTCCCCGTCTTTTCGGCGGGTTTGGACATCATCGCCTTCCAGTCCGTCGGACCCTCCGCGAACCGGTGATGCAGCATGTTCAGGAGCTCAGCGTTCCCCTTCCCCAGGTACTCGAACGCTTTGTCCAACTCTTCGCCGTCCTTCCAGCCGATCTGCGCGAGACGCACCCGCGTCTGCTTCTCGCTCACGGGCTCGAAGCGGAAGACCGCAATCGTTCGATCCCGGCGCACGGTCGGAAACCATTCCGGTGCCATGGCGTGCACCGACAGCATTTCCATCGGAAGCCAGCTCAGAACGTTTCCCCCGGCCGGAGCGCCGGGGCCGAAGGAGACTTCCCATTCCCCGCCGACCTCCATGCGGACTTTCGCGCTCGGCGCGAGCCAGGTCACGAGACCCTCGGGCGTCGTGAAGGCCGTCCAGACCTGTTCGATCGTCGCCGGGACGACGACTTCCAGGTCCAGCCGCCTGGCGGGAGTGCGCGTCTCGATGACCTTCACCGCGCCCAAGGTGAAAGTCGTCGAGGGGGGAACGGCCGCCGCGGCCGCGCCGGCCGGAGACGCGGCGGCGAGAAGCAGCGAGAGGATCGACGCCTGAAATGCGATGCGGAAAGGCTCCATTGTCAGGTTCTCCTTTTTCTGGCCGGTTTGATCGTCCGGGACGATTTCGCCCTGGATTCCTGAAGACGTTCGAAGTAGTCGCGGAGCTGCTGGACGGCGGCGTCGAAGGGAGCGAGGCTCTTGCGCGCCCGCGCCTGCATGATTGCGCCTTCCATCACGACGAGAACGAACGCCGCCAGCGCGTCGAGGTTGATGTGTTCCGGGAACCGCCCGGCGCGCTGGCGGAGCCATTCGGAGACGGCCGCGGCCCAGTTCTCGAAGTTCTTCTCGACTTTCCGGCGCAGGTCCGGATACGCGTCGCCGAGCTCCAGGGCGAGATTTCCGATCGGGCATCCCAGCGTGCAGGAAGTCATTTCGAGACCCATTCGGTAAACGCCGAGCAACGCGAAGACCCGCTCGACGGGATCCGCGGCGACGGCCTCGGCGCGGGAAAGCATGTCGGGCTTCAGGCGATCCACGTAACGGTCCAGGACCGCCCCCAGAAGATCTTCCTTGCTGGCGAAAAAATAGTAGAGACTGCCGCTGTGCACGCCCGCCTCTCGCAGAATCGTGCTGATCCCGGTCGCGCCATATCCCTGCTCGTGGAAGAGCCGTGCGGCGGTCTCGATCAGGCGGTCGCGCGTGGCGGTTACAGTCATTGGTTGAACGTTCAATCAAATCTGTTTCAGGCCACGGCGCATGTCAAGAGAAAGAACCGAGGAGGCAATTAGCGGAGTCGGTCGCTGAAGGTCGCAAGAAACCCAGCGCCCCTCTCGGATTCGCGGTCACCCTCTCGCCTCTCGCGCCTGCGTGCCCGTCGAGCCCGTGCCCGCGCGCCAGGTGGTCGAGACGTTTTGACAGGGTCCGAGACCTCAGGGAGCGGGGGTGGGCGACAGCGGTCTTGCCGGGGTCGGGATCGTCTTTTCGGATGGGGCGAGCGCGGACTTGTACGCGCTCCAGGTGACCTCGCCCGCGCCTCGGCCCGGGGCGCGGCGTCCTCCGCGGCCCGCTCCGCCTCTTCCGCCCCCGCCTCCCCCTCCGCGACCGCCGCCGCCGCCCATCCCTCCGCCCCCGCGCGGCTGATCCTCGGGCTCCGGCTCGTCCTCCGTCCCCGAGCTCCCTCGTCCGCTTCTCGAGCGCGCGGCGCGCTTCATCTTTCCTTTCATCGAGGAACCGTCGATCTTGCCCTCCGCATGCTGACGGCCGAGCGCGCCTTCGAAGTCCCAGGAAACGCCATCGGCCTTCAGGGCGAGGTTGGAGAGCTCGCGTTCGTTTCCGTCTGAGCCCGTGAGCGTCCCCGCGAGCACGCCCCTTTCGACGCGGAAGTGGAGGCTCCCCTCGATCGTGCGGCCCCCGGCCTTCATCTCGAAGAGCCAGAAACCGGATAGCGCCTCCGGGGAAACAGTCTTCGTCGGAGCATCTCCCGCCGCCGCTCCCGCAGGAGCCGAAGCCCGGGAAGCGCAACCGATCGCGGCAACGGTCATCACGAGGACGATCCCTGGCAGCGAGAGGAGTCTTCGATTTCTCACCATCCAACCTCCAGATTGAGCCAGGTCTCTGGCAAAGACGCGCCCCGCGCCCGCCAGATTACGCCTCCCCCCCGACTGCGCGGAGACGCCGGTATTCGGAGTCGGGCGCGCGCCCCGCCCGGCCTAGTCTGCGCAGAGGGAGCGTGGCGGAGAGTCGGTAATCCCGATGCTTCCCCCGCAGGCGCATAAAATCCCCCCGTGACCTACTCCCGCCGGGGCCTCTTCGGAATCTTTGGAAAAGCCGCCGGGTCCGCGGCGGCCGCCGTGGGATTCGCTCCGCCCGCTCACGTCCCCGGGCCTGCACCGATGTCCCCGCCCGTTCGCCCGGAGATCCCCGTCCCCGAATCGGACTCCGAGAAAGGGACTCGGGAATCGGCCCTTGAGCTGCTCGAAGGCACCGGCCCGGAGTACGGAGGCGGTCTCTCCAATCACGGGCCGATGGCGGCCGAGGCCCTGGTCGTCCTCGGCCGGGGCGACGCCGTGATCCCGTGGCTCGAGCGCTATCGCCGCGGCCTCGACGCGCGTCCGACGGAGTTCCGACCGATCGGCGCGGCGGACTGGCCGGAGGCGCTCGGCGCGTACGGCCGGGCCGGAGACTGGAGCGCCTTCTTCCGCACGCGGCTGCTGGAAGAGCCGTGGGAAGACGTGATGGCCACGTGGTGCGGGCGGCTCGCGCCCGGAATTTCAGCTGCGGCGTTTCACGGGGTGATCCGGACCGCGTACGGGGCGCGCAGCATGAGACGCGGGGAGTCAGCCGCGCGGCGGCGGGAGCTCGCCGAAGGGCTCGCCTACTGGGCGGCCCGCTATCGGCGACTCCCCGAGACCGCCACGCACAAGCACGTGTCGACGTCGCGCGCGCCGTCGGACGTCCTGAACTCTCTCGAGTCCCTGCCCGTGTCTCATCGCGGCGAAGGGTTCATCGATGACAGGCTTCGATCGCTCGACGACCTTCCTTCCTTCGGACGGATCGCCGATCTCGTCGACACCTCCGGCGACCCCTCCTTCTTCCTCACGGAGGTGACGGAGGCGTTCTCCGCGGCATGCCTCGCGCACGCGACTCCCGCGACCGCCGTCGCCTGGGTCCACACGGTCACCGGACCGAGCGCCGTGCGGTGGCTGCTCCCCCATGTCGGTGCGGCAACGGGCCGCTCGCTCGCCCGTTACGCGTGGCAGGGCGCGGCCGGGATCTACGCCGCGTTCTCGCTGCCCGTCCCGCGGCTGGACCCACCTCCCCCGCCGGGCGCCTCCGACCTCGTCGATCGCGCGGTCGCTACGGGGGACGAACATGCGTTCAAGCTCGTCGAAGCCTGCCTGCGGGAGCACGCGATCGCCCCCCGGCCGGCGTATCTGGCCGCCGCCCGCGAAATGGTCGAGCGGCTGAGCCCCGGCTGAGCCGGCGGCGCCCCGGTCGTTACGTCCGACCGGTCTCCCGCTCTCCCGCGCCGTAGGCCGTCAGCGCCCACACGACGACGATGAACGCTCCCATGATCATGTAGAAGCGCCGCGCGGGGGAACCTGGCGCGTAGCCGGCGATCGTCGGGAGGATCAGAAGGAAGATGCCGACGACCAGCTCGACGATCCCGTGCACGACGAGCGGTATGCGTTTCCAGTAGCCCATCGGAAAGCGCGTGAGGAGCGTCATGAGGAGGTGGACGATGGCGAGCGCATACGAGATCGCGGCCGGTGTGCCTCCGAGCCCGAAGAGCAGCGGGCCCAGGGCGAAGGCGGCCACCGCCGCGAGATCGATCACGCCGTGGATCCTAGGGTTCAGGATGCGCATCGCTTGTCCTCCGTGTCCAGAGTCTAGAGTCTCACGGAGAAATCTCTCCCGCTCTGGACGTCGAGGTGTATCCCCTCGACATGGCGAGCCTCCGCTTTTGGCGGGGGATGCCGCCTGGCTCGAGAGGTCCCACGAACTCCCCGGGGGCCTCACCAGCCGAGTGCCGGGAACACGGCCGTCGCGGGAGACTGCAATCGCTGTGCGCTGGCCGCCGACTCCGCGGAGGTGCGTCCCGCCTTCCCCGGTAGAATCCCGCCGATGAAAGACGAGACGGATGTCCTGGCGCAGATCCGGCGCGCCCTCGACGGCACCGCCGAACGGGTCGAAAAATTCACGCGCGTGGCGGAGGCTCTGCGCAGCGCGCGCGACTACCGCTGGGTCGGCCTCTACGAAGTGGGCGAAAAGGATATTGCGCTGCTCGCGTGGAGCGGCGGTGGCCCCCCCGCCCATCCGCGCTTCGAAAAAACGTCGGGACTCTGCGGCGAGGCCGCGCGCACCCGCCAGCCGGTCGTGGTCGACAACGTCGCGGAGGATCCGCGTTACCTGGAGACGTTCGGGACGACGCGTTCAGAAATCGTCGTCCCCGTGGTCGACGCCGGGACGGGCCGCACGCGCGTCTTGATCGACGTCGAAAGCGATCGCTTAAACGCCTTCGGGGACGAAGACCGCCTTCTCCTGGAGCGAGCAGCCTCCGCAATTTCCATGGCGGTGTCGGGGTCGCCGGGGTAAACCGTCGCTTCCGCTCACTGCGTTCGCTCACGCTCCCGCCCCGAGAGGCTCCTCCCTCCCTCTGGTCGGGAGACTCCTCCCGG
>JBBQDF010000144.1:0-6975 GCA_038319475.1 Thermoanaerobaculia bacterium | reverse complement strand
GAGAAGGTCCTCGAGAAGACGTAGGCGTAGCTCTTCTCGTCTTTTCCGAGGAATGGAGAGGCGACCGCGGTCACGCCGCTCAGGTCCGCCGGTCCGAGCGTTCGCACGAAATCCCGCTTGCCCGTGGAAAGATCGACCCGTTCGACTCGCAGAGGAACATCGCTCCCGCGGCGCAAGAGAACCGAGCCTCCGTCCCCGCTCCAGCCGATCGCCGTCTCCGCGGCAGTGGTCCCCGGCACGGGCCGTCCCTCGCCTCCGCCCGCGGGGTAGAGAACGAGGCCTGCGCTCCCCTGCACGAGGATCTGACGCGCATCCGGTGAAGGCAGCCCTCGTGTCGTGCCTTCCGGCGTGATGGCCCGCGGCTTGCCGCCTGCGATCTCCTGCACCCAGCACCGCGGCGCGTGCCCCGTTTCGTGGCCGCAGGCGAGCACGGACTGACCGTCGGGAAAGAACGCCGCCGACTCATAGCTTTCGATCCCCCCGCGCTCGAGCCGGTGCGCTTCACCGGCGCCGGTGGGATAGAGCATGAGCTGCTGCGGCGAACTCGGCACGATCGCGAGCGCCCACTTCCCGTCGGGGGACAGATCGCCGGGCAGGCCGTCGCCGAGCCTGACGACCGGCGAACCGTCGGTACGCCGCAGGCACACCGCGTAATTCCCGCCCAGCGTGCCGCTCTCCTCGGTGAAGAGGACTGTCCTGCCGTCCGCGGAAAGCACCGGGCGATCGGAGAGGTCGAGCCACGACAGGTCGCGCTCCGCGGTCTGCCCCGGCGCGAGAACCGGCATCCCCTGCAGGAAATCGTCGCGCGTCGCGAGCCATCTTCCGTCCGGCCGCACGTCGCGGATCGTCAGGCCTCCCGCGCTTTCGAGAGCGGTGCGCCGGCGGCCCTCGAGCGTCAGGGCGAGGACGCGGAAATCGCTGTAGGTCTTGCCGGCGGAGAACAGAATTTCCTTGCCGTCGGAGGACCAGGCGAGGCCCTCCTCCCCCCAGAACCCTTCCGCCAGCACCGTCTTTTTGCCCTGGAGATCGACGACCGCCACACTCCCCCGGTCGTCCCACCGGACCGGATGCTCGAAAAAAGCGATGCGCTGGCCGCCAGGAGAGAACCGCGCCTCGCTGAAGTAGCCGCCCGTCTCGGCCAGCACCTTCCCGACGGGGAATTCGAGACGATCCTTGCCGCCCACCTCGCGGACCACGGCGAGACTCGAACCATCGGGAGACCAGTCCGCCTCCCGCACGTTCTCGAGAACTTCCCGCGGCGCCCCGCCCTCGAGAGGCATCCGGGACAGCGTGCCCTGAAAGATGTTGTGGACCATGTAACGCGCGCCCGTTAAGAGCGCCAGCTCGCCGCGCGACGAAACGGAAAGCAGATGCACGCCGGGCAGTCCCAGAGGCCGGGGCTCGGGAAAATCGGGCCGCGCGGTAAAGATCTCGGGCGTGTTTCCGTGCAGCGCGGCGCTGTAGACGATCGTGCGGCCATCGGGAGCGAAACGCGCGTTGAAAATCGCCTGCTGCCGGAACGTCAACTGCGCAAACGAGGCGGCGCCAGGGCGGGACGCGCTTCCCATACGGCGCCCGAGGACGTACGCGGCGGCCACCGTCGCAGCGAGGACGAGGGCGGCTAAGGCCGGCAGGATCCGACGCTTCCCGCGGATCGGAGAAGCCGGCGCGGGTTGCACGCCGGAAATCGGAATCCCGGACAGAGCCTCGAGCGCGAACGCGACGTCGTGCGCCGAATGAAACCGCTGCTCGGGATTCTTCTCGATGCAGTGCCGCACGATCCGTTCGAGACCGGGCGGGATGCTCTGGTTCGTCACGGAAAGGTCCGGCGGATCCTCCCGCAGGATCGCCGACATCGTCTCCGCGGCCGACTCGCCGTGAAACGCCCGGCGGCCCGAGAGCATCTCGTGGAGGATGGCCCCGAAAGAAAAGACGTCCGAGCGGGCGTCGGCGGGCTTGCCCTTGACCTGCTCCGGCGACATGTACCCGAGCGTGCCGAGCACCACGCCTGGCTCCGTGGCGCCGGACGCCGTCGGCATGTTCGTGACCTCGGGGTGGGCCTCGGAGTGCGTGAGCTTGGCCAGGCCGAAGTCCAGGATCTTGACCCGGCCGTCTCTCAGGACGAACAGGTTCTCGGGCTTTAGGTCCCGGTGAATGATCCCCTTCTCGTGCGCCGCGGCCAGGCCGTGCGCGATCTGCAGCGCGTAGTCGATCGCCTTGCGCTGCGAGAGCTTCCCGCCCGCAAGCGCCGAGCTCAGGGTCTCGCCCTCGAGCAGCTCCGTGACGATGTAGGGAGCGCCGTCGTGCGTGCCGATGTCGTAAACCGCCGTGATGTTCGGGTGATTGAGGCTGCCCGCCGCCTGCGCCTCCCGCTCGAAACGCCGCAGCCGTTCCTCGTCCTGCGAGTACGACGCGGGCAGTACCTTGATCGCGACGTCGCGCTTTAACCGCGCATCGCGAGCCCGGTAAACCTCGCCCATGCCACCGGCCCCGAGCGGCGCGACGATCTCGTAGGGACCAAGACGTAAGCCAGGTTCAAACGACAACGCGGCGAATTGTACGGCGTGACCGCCCTATTCCCTCTCCCCGCGCGCCGGGGGAGAGGGCCGGGGTGAGGGGCAACACTTCAGGCGGATAAGACTCGAGTCGGCGATCTCCAAACACCGAGTCGATATAAATTCCACGCATCCCATCCAATGAGGCCAGTCCCGAGAAGTCCGTTCCGCTCCACCCCCTCTAGACCGGAGGCCGCCATGTCGCATCTCCGCCTCGCCTCGCTCCTCGCTCTGGGCGCGTTGCTGATCCCGGCATCGGCACTCGCGCAAGAGGAGAAAGGCCCCCGCATCGTCCGCCTCGACGAGGGGATTACCGTCCGGATCTCCCCTCTGTGGCAATCCCACCCCCTCGCTCAGAACGGCGCGACGAAGCTCGAGCTGATCGTCTCCGAAGGCACCGCGCTCCGCATGGCCGTCTACTTCACCGTGGAAAAACGCCGCGACGCCAGCGACGCCCTCCAGCGCGTCGCGGACATCGTCGGCCCCCCGGGCCCGCAGGACCGCCACTTCCTCGTCAACGGCTGGCCGGCGATCGAAGCCACGCGGATGATCGACGTCCCGCGCGTGAACCACGAAAGGGATGAAAAAGCGGCCCAGGAAACAGCCGGGCAGGGATCCCGCGAAAACCGCCAGGAGCCCAGGATCGCGAAGTTCGAGCGCACGATGACCGCGATCGCCGCGGCCGATCGCACCGTCATCATCGAGCAGCGCCTCTACGACGTGGCCGACGCGCGCCTGCGCGAGGCCGGCCGCGAGCTCGTCAACGGCCTGACCTTCACGCGCGGAGGCAACGAAGGCATCTCGAAAACTTCCCTCGACGACATCGATTACGTGCGCAAAAACCTCTACGACCGTAGCAGCCTGGTCGACTACATCGGGAACAACTTCGGATTCCTGACCGAGGTGACAACCACGAAACCGGTCCTCGCGCAGAACGGCGTCGGCGAGATTGCGATGGCCGCCTCGACCAACGGCGTCAAGGTGGCGATTGCCTCGAACTCGGGATGGGCGAAGTCGTCCGACTCCGGCGGCACGTATACCGGCGGCAACAACTTCCCCGCCGCGCTCGCAAACACGGCGGGCGATCCCGCGCTCGCCTACGGTGCAAAGACCGACAACTTCTATCTCGGGTACCTCGGCCGCCCGAACGGCGGAGGCGGCACGGGCAACACCGTCAACGGCTGCACGGTGTCGGTTGATCGGTCCAGGGACGGGCAGAACTACGCCTTTGCGGCTCACGTCCGGTTCTGCGCCGCGTCGGCGGCGGTCACGACGCCGCCGACGCTGATGTGCATGCCGGACCAGGAGCACATCGCCGCGGATCCGGTTCGCTCCCGAGCTCGCGGCGTCACGCCCCGAAACGCTCCGAAGGACCAGGTCTACGTCGCCTGGCGCCAGTTCACAGCGGTCGCGACCGCGGCGGTGAACACCTGCGCGAAGCTCGGGAGCGGCAACACCGTCGTGGAGCTCGCCTGCTCTCAGGACAACGGTGCGACCTGGACCGCCCCGCTCATCCTCGGCACCGGCAGCGACCGTGCCCGCGTCGCCGTCGGGCCCGACGGGTTCGTCTACGTCGCCTACTCCGTGCAGCAGTCAGACTCCGCCGGTGGGTTCTGGAACCAGATCTACCTGGACAAGTACTCGTCCTGCAAGACCGGCTTCGTTCAACAGTGGGGGTACCCGCGGACCGTCGTGGCCAACGCCAGGCCCCAGTCCTGCGGCGCCTCGACGCCGGGGCTCGACCGCTGCTCCGGGGACCTGATGAACAGCCACACGGTGACCGTGTCGGACTTCAACACGAACGGCATGGTCTTCGTCGTCTACTCCGACGGCACCGCCGGAGTCACCACCACCAACAAGGGAACGGACCGCGTGATCGCCGCGATCCTGCCAAACGGCGGATTCAACGTCGCGAGCACTCACCTGTTGAGCGACGGCGGCACGCCCGGCCGCAAGTTCCTGCCGTGGGCGTGCACGGAAGGAAAGAACCTTTACGCCACCTGGTACGACCGCCGGGCCGCCACCGCAGCCGCGCCGGATCTGACCGACTACTACGCCGGCTGGTTGAAGCTCGACAAGTCCGGCCCCACGGTCCACAACAACATCAACCTGACCGGAAACGCGGACGCCCAGTGCAAATCCGGCTGGCCATTCGGAACCGACAACCAGGCGTCGGGGACGTCATGCCCCACGCCGAAGCAGCCAGGCGTTTGCCAGAACAACACCACCGGCAACTTCACGACCCTCTGCGACTTCAGCGGCACCCCCGCGTGCGCGGCAGGATCCACATGCCAGAACGGCGGCGGCGCCCCGAAATACGGCGACTACAACGCGAACGCCTGCGCGGCGGGGCGGCTCTACGCGGCGTGGACGTCGGCGACGACGCCGGCGGGCGCCCCGGCCGCGCCTGCGGGGCTGAACACGTTCACAAGGACGGTGCAGCCGCGAGTGCCCTGATCCTGAAACGCCTCCACATCCGGGCCTTCACTTTCCGTGTCGCTGCGCCGCGGCTGGATCCGAGAAGGTTCTCCTTCGGGCGAGAATGACGAGGTGCCCACCCGGCGCGTTTTCCCGACGCGGGTCCTCTCTCTCCTGCAGAAATCCGCCGTCCTGCGGATCCGCGCCGGCGCCGCGCCGCACCGCTTCATCTCGATCTGGTGTGTCGTCGTCGCGGGGCGCGTGTTCGTGCGGCCCTGGAACGACAAGGCGGCCGGATGGCACAAGGCGTTGCTGCGCGAGCGGACCGGCGCGATCGAGATCGGCGGCCGCGAGATTCCCGTGCGCGCACGGCCCGCGCGCGGCGAGCGCCTTTACGACGCGATCGACGCGGCTTACGCGACGAAGTACCCGACCAAAGGCTCGTTGAAATGGGTCCGCGGCTTCGCCGATCCGCGCCGCCGCAAAACCACGACGGAGCTCCTGCCGCGAGGCAGGCTTGAGAGTTCCCGTTAGCTAGACTTGACTCTGCATCCCAACCACGACTCAGCTCACCGATAGTCGCTTCGCGAAAATTCAACGGAACGCTGCCTTCCCGCCCACGAGTCCGACTCGCGGTTGCCTGCCGGTTCTCACGGAAGCGAGTCTCTACGGGTCCCGGCGACTACAATTGGCTCGCTCCCAAGGAGACAACGGACCGGATGACCTCTCCGCCGCACCCGCCGGACCGGCCGGACGGGGACCCCACACTCTCGGAGATGCCGACGGCTTTGACGCCGCCGGGCGCGACGCCTCCGAACTTCGACGCGCTCAACCCGGACCTGAAGCCCGGCGCCATGCTGGGCAACTTCGAGATCCTCGGCCACCTCGGCGCGGGCGGCTTCGGCGTGGTCTACCGCGCGCGCGACACGCGCCTCGGAAGGACCGTCGCGCTCAAGCTCCTCCCCGAGAACTTCGCGCGAGACGCGGAGCGGCGCGAACGATTCCGCCTCGAGGCGACCGCCGCCTCGGCGTTGAACCACCCGAACATCTGCACGATTCACGATTTCGTCGAGCACGCCGGGTCCCACTTCATCGTCATGGAGCTCGTCGAGGGGCAGACGATCCGCGACCTCCTGACGGCCGGGCCGCTGGCGGCCTCGAAGGCGATCGATCTCGGGATCCAGATCGCCTCGGCCCTCGCCGAGGCGCACGCCGCGGGAATCCTCCACCGCGACATCAAGGCCACGAACATCGTCGTGACCCCGAAAGGCCAGGCCAAGATCCTGGATTTCGGAATCGCCAAGCGCATCTCTCCGAGCGGAGACACGACCGAAAACGCCGCCGGTCTGACGGGAACAGGGACGACGCTCGGGACACTCACGTACATGTCTCCCGAGCAGCTCCTCGGAAAGCCGATCGACGCGCGAAGCGACCTCTTCTCGCTCGGCGTCGTCCTCTACGAGATGGTCACGGGCCGCCTTCCGTTCGCAGGCAGCACGCCGGTCGCCGTGACCGACGCGCTGCTTCACCAGCCGCCGCGGGATTTCGGCGAGCGGGCCGCCGCGATCCCCGAGGGCCTGAAAGCGGTGATCCGGAAGCTCCTCGAGAAGGACCGCGAAAAGCGCCCTGCAAACGCGGAGGTCCTTCGCGCGGAGCTCGAGCGGCTCGTCCCGGGGTCGTCCGCCTCCGGCTCCGCGTTTCTCCGCCGGCGCTCGACGGTCGCGGCGATGGTCGTTCTTCTGATCCTGTTTGCCGGCGGCGGCGCCTGGTTCGCGCGCCGCCAGTCGCGCATCCGCTGGGTGCAGCGCACCGCGATCCCGGAGGCCACGAAGCTCGTCGCCGCGGAGAAGTTCGCGGAGGCCGGCGCGCTCCTCCTCCGGGCCCGCGCGATCGAGCCGCAGGACCCGACGCTCGAGAAGCTCTGGACATTGGCAACGCTCGGTTTCTCATTCGAGAGCGATCCCCCGAACGCGGACGTCTCCTACCGCCCCTACCGAGGCGA
>JBBQDF010000143.1:0-7017 GCA_038319475.1 Thermoanaerobaculia bacterium | reverse complement strand
CATCGTCGACGCGACCTGTCTGGTGTGCGGCAACGACGAGATCAGCCATTTCAACCTCGGAGAAGACGCCGGCAGTGACGACTGAGGGGTACGGCAGTCCGCTCGTGACCCGGTACGCCTCGGCGGAGATGTCCGCGACGTTTTCACCCCGCTTCAAGTTCGAGACCTGGCGGCGGCTCTGGCTGTGGCTCGCCGAAGAGCAGAAACGGCTCGGGCTTCCCATCTCGGACGAGGCGATCTCCCAGATGGTCGCGCGGATCTCGCCCGTCGATTTCGAAGCCGCCGATCGCGAGGAAAACAGGACCCGGCACGACGTGATGGCGCACGTCCGCGTCTTCGGCGCGGCCGCCCCGGCTGCACGCGGGATCATCCACTGGGGCGCGACCTCGGCGTACGTAACCGACACCGCCGACCTGATCCAGATGAGAGACGCGCTCGGCTTAGTCGAGCGGCGGCTGACGGCGACCCTCCGGCCGCTGCGCGATTTCGCCCTGGAGCACCGCAGCCTGCCCACGCTCGCCTACACTCACTACCAGCCCGCGCAGCCGACGACCGTGGGCAAGCGCGCGGCGCTCTGGGCGAGCGACCTCCTGATGGACCTCGAAGCCGTGCGCGCGGCGCGAGCGGACCTGCGGTTTCTCGGAGCGAAGGGCGCCACCGGAACTCAGGCGTCGTTTCTTCTTCTGTTCGGCGGCGACTCCCGCAAGGTCGAGGAGCTCGACCGCGCCCTGACCGGCCGCGCCGGATTCACGCGCCGGCAGAGCGTCTCGGGACAGACGTATTCGCGCAAGCAGGATGACCGCGTGGTGCACGCGCTCTCGGGGGTCGCGCAGTCCGCCCACAAGATCGGCACCGACCTGCGCCTGCTCCAGCACGACGGCGAGCTCGAGGAACCTTTCGAGGCCGCGCAGGTGGGCTCCTCCGCCATGCCCTACAAGCGCAATCCGATGCGCGCCGAGCGCGTGTGCTCCCTGTCCCGGCACGTCATCGCGCTCTCCCTCGACACGGCCATGACGGCCTCGACGCAGTGGCTGGAACGCACGCTCGATGACTCGGCGAACAAGCGCATCGCGATTCCGGAGGCGTTCCTGGCGACCGACGCGGTCCTGGTCCTTCTGGAGAACGTCTTCTCAGGCCTGGTCGTGCACGCCGACGTGTGCCGCCGGCGCCTCGAGGCCGAGCTCCCCTTCCTGGCGGCCGAGGACGTTCTGATGGAGGCGGTGCGCCGCGGCGGCGACCGTCAGGAACTGCACGAGAAACTGCGCGTGCATGCGCGCGCCTCGGCCGAAAGACGCGCGGCGGACGGAGCGCGCGCCGACCTGCTCGACCGGATCTCCGCGGACCGCTCGTTCGGTCTGGACGCCGCGAACGTCGCCGCCGCGGCGAGTCCGGCGCGGCTCATCGGGCGCTGCGCGGAACAGGTCGAGGTCTTCGTGCGCGAGGAGCTCGACCCCGCGCTGGCCGGCGCGGCCGACGCGAAACCGGCGGAGGTCCGCGTTTGAAGCATCTGGGCTTCGCTTCGCCGGTCCGGGGGGGTCGCGGGGTCCTGGCGGCCCTCCTCGTCGCGGTGCTGATCCCGGCCTGCGCCTCGCGGACCACGCCGGGCGCGCGCGTGTCTCCGGCGAGCGCGGAAGGCAGGCCGACGTGGATCGAGGAAGGTGTCGCCTCCTGGTACGGCGGCAACGACGGCTTCGAGGGCAAGCCGACGGCCTCGGGGGAGATCTACGACTCGTCGCGTTTGACCGCCGCGCACCGGCAACTTCCGCTCGGGACGGTCCTCGATGTGACGAACGTCGACAACGCGAGGAGCGTGCGCGTCCGCATCAACGACCGCGGTCCCTTCATCAAGGGGCGCATCATCGATCTGTCGCGCGCCGCCGCCCAAGAGCTCGGCATCCTCGGCCCTGGAACCGGGAACGTCCGCCTCGCGATCGTCGAGAGGGCGGTCGAGCGCGAGCCCGTGTCCCCGACCGGCCAGTGGGCCGTGCAGGTCGGTTCCTTCGGCGAAGCGGAGCGGGCACAGCGGCACGCCGACCGGGTGCGGTCGACCGGACGCCCGGTTTACCTGGAGCCCTTCCGCGGGCTCTCGCGAGTCAAGGTCGGGCCCTTCGACTCACGCCGGAAGGCGGAGGAGACCTTAGCGAAGCTCGAGGGCCAGGGATTCGAGGGGATCGTCACGCCCGCCTCAGGGGCGAGGTAACGGAACGGGACCACGCGGCCGAGGGATCGTTTTCCGCGAAGCCCGCACCGGCATTTGCGCCGGCGGGGAATGAAGGAGGGATCATCATGAGCGTCACTCGCATCTTCTCGTTTTTCGCCGCCGCGGGCTTGTCGGCCGCGCTCTCGGCCGCTCCCCTTCCGGTCAAGAAGACCGCCCTCGTCACGATACCGGCGACGATCCCGGTCCATGCGCCGCCGGCGAAGGTCTGGGCCGTTCTAACCTCCCTCGACGGGTTCGGGACTCTCACCGGATTCCACGCCACCGGGGGTCCCAAGGCCTTCACGAAAATCGGCGACGCCGTCCCGGCGAAGGTCTGGTCGGACTCGGGGCGTCTGGTCGTGACGGAGCTCGTCCCCGAAAAGGAACTCCGGGTCGCCTGGGAGCCGGCCAACGGGCACTATCTCTGCTCCAAGCGGATCGTGCTGTCCGCCGCCTCCGGAGGAACGAGCCTCGAATACTGGGACCGCTACACGGACGATCAGGCCAACGCGGAAGAGACGGCGCAGAAAGTCGCCGCGGAAACCGAAAAACAGATCGCGGCCTTCCGGGCTCTCGCCGAAAAGTAGCCGCGGATCAGAACAGGGGGCGCGCTCCCGCCTCGTGCGCGAGGAGCCAGCGCTTCAGGGGCAGCCCTCCCCCGTATCCGGTCAGAGACCCGTCGCTTCCGACGACGCGGTGACAGGGGATCACGATCGCGATCGGGTTGGCGCCGTTCGCCGCTCCCACCGCGCGGCTCGCGGCGGGGCGGCCGATCCTCCGCGCCAGCTCGCCGTAGGTCGCGCGCGTCCCGAAGGGAATTTTGACGAGCTCCGCCCAGACGCGTTGCTGGAAGGCCGTTCCCCTCGGCGCGAGACGGAGATTAAACGACGTCCGCCGTCCCGCGAAGTACTCGGAGAGCTGTCGGCGCACGAGGGCGCACGCCTCCCTGGCCGTGGTTTTCTCCGCGGGCGCGTGATCCGCTCCCCGAAA
This sequence comes from Thermoanaerobaculia bacterium, assembly GCA_038319475.1. Taxonomy (GTDB): domain Bacteria; phylum Acidobacteriota; class Thermoanaerobaculia; order UBA5066; family Gp7-AA6; genus JALYUA01. The sequence goes on along the minus strand of JBBQDF010000143.1, from coordinate 3,827 downwards.
CTCCAGGCGCACGAGGGACCCGTCCGCTGAAACTGTCGCCCGCAGGAAACCGGCGGGCGACGGAAACTGCTCTGAAAAGAGCTCGTCCCCCGCCGGATGGCCGGCCCGGGTCGCGTTCGTACCGGATGCGCGAGCGATCATGAGTTCGGCCGTTCGAGAGATGACGGGCACCCCTCGAACATCGTCTGCGAAAACACGGCGCGGTCTCCCTTCGCAGCCTGCTTGAGCGTACACGAGCGATTAGACGCAAAGATTCGACGCTCCTCGGACGGCCGCCTGTGCCGGGCGGCGAACACAAAATCGGCGCGGATAAGATCTTCGGGGAGGTCCTCCCATTTCCACTCTGATCATCCCGCAGCAGCAGGTCGCGCGGCTGCTTTCGATGGATCGCTGCATCGCGCTGATGGAAAGTGTCCTCGCGTCGCTCTCCCGCGGAGAGACGGTCCTGCCCCTCCGATCGATCCTCTGGCTTCCAGGGAAAACCGGCGCCCTCGGCCTCATGCCGGCGTACCTGGGCGCGGACAAGGGGCTCGGGCTCAAGGCCGTCACGTTCTTCCCTGGCAACGAAGGGACGCCGCTCGATTCGCACCAGGGGGCGGTCCTCCTCTTCGACGCGGAAACAGGAAGCCTCACGAGTGTCATCGACGCGACCTCGATCACCGCCATCCGGACGGCGGCGGTGTCCGGCGCCGCGACCCGGGCTCTGGCGCGTGAAGGCGCGGGGGACCTCGCGCTGATCGGATCCGGGGTCCAGGCGAGGACGCACCTCGAGGCCATGCTGGCCGTGCGGCCCATCCGACGGGTCCGTGTCGCAAGCCTCAGCCCGGAGCGCGCCGCGGCGTTCGCCCGGCGGGAGACGGCGCGGTGGAAGATCTCCGTCGAGCCCGTATCGTCCGTCCGCGACGCCGTGGCCGGAGCCGAGATCATCTGTGTGGCCACCTCCTCGCGCGAGCCCGTGCTGACGGGGGGGTGGATTTCCGACGGGGCGCACGTCAATGCGGTCGGTTCGAGCGTCGCTTCGGCGCGCGAGCTCGACACGGATGCCGTGCGCCGCTCCCGGCTGTACGTCGACCGCCGGGAGTCGGCGCTCGCCGAAGCGGGGGACTTCGTGATCGCAAAGGCCGAGGGAGCCGTTGGAGACGGGCACATCGTGGCCGAGATCGGAGACGTCCTCGCCGGCCGAGCGCCGGGACGCGCCTCCGAGGCGGAGATCACGCTCTTCAAGTCCGTGGGCCTCGCCGTCGAAGACGTCGCGTGCGCCCGCTTCCTCGCGGACCGCGCCCGCGGCGAGCCGGGTGTCCTGGAGATCGAGCTCGGAGGGGCCCGCGATGCGGCCGATTGATCCGATCTCCATCGAGGAAATCCAAGCCGCGCGCGCGCGAATCGCCGACGCAATCCTCCGGACACCGCTCGTTCCTCTGGCGGCGGACTCCCCGGCCGGCGAGATCTGGTTGAAGCTCGAGAACCTGCAGCCGATCGGGTCCTTCAAGCTCCGCGGCGCGGCCAACGCGATGCGCCTCGCGGAGCCCGGCGCGCTGCGGGCCGGCGTCGTCACCGCCAGCGCGGGCAACATGGCGCAGGGTGTCGCCTGGAACGCCCGGAGGATGGGAGTTCCCTGCACGGTTATCGTTCCTGAGCACGCGCCCGCTACAAAGCTCGCCGCGATCGAGCGGCTCGGCGCAAACATCATCAAGCTTCCGCACGATCGGTGGTGGCAGACGATCGTCGACCACGGGCATCCCGACGTTCCCGGTTTCTTCGTCCACCCGGTGAGCGACCCGGCCGTGATCGCGGGCAACGGGACCATCGGGCTCGAGATCCTGGAGGACCTGCCCGACGCGGACGCTGTCCTCGTGCCCTATGGAGGAGGAGGCCTCTCGTGCGGAATCGCGATGGCCCTGTCCGGCAGCGGCTCGCTCGCGAAGACGTTTGCCTGCGAGGTCGAGACCGCCGCCCCGCTCTCGGCCTCTCTTGCGGCGGGCCGCCCCGTTTCGACGGAGTACGCGCCGAGCTTCGTGGACGGCATCGGCGCGCGGACTCTGCTCGAGGAGATGTGGCCGCTCGCGAGCACCGTCCTCGCCGGGTCGCTCGTCGCCTCGATCGCGCAGATCCGGGCGGCGGTGCGGCTTCTGGTCGCGCGCGTCCGCGTGGTCGCCGAGGGGGCCGGCGCGACTCCTCTCGCCGCCGCGCTCGCGGGAAAGGCGGGGAAGGGAAAGATCGTCTGCGTCGTGTCCGGCGGCAACATCGACGCGCAGAAACTCGCGGAAATCCTGACGTCGGAGGCGTAGAAGCGGGGCGGCGCCGTCCTTATCCCTTCTTTCGCTCCTCGAGCTCCTCGAGGGTCTTCGGCCAGTCGCCCCGGAGGAGCTGCGAGAGGGCGCGATCGGCCAGGAGTTTCCCGCCCGTCTGGCACGTCGCACAGTAGTTGGATTCGTTCTCCGCGTACACGATCCGCTGCACGGGCGAGCCGCAGTCCGGGCACGGCTTGCCGTACCGGCCGTGGACCGCCATTCCCTCCCGGAAGGCCGTGACTTTCTCCGGGAACGCCCGGCCCGCCTCGGCGACGAAACGTTCCGTCCACGAACCGAGCACCGCGAAGGTGGCCGCGCGCAACCGGGCGGTCTCCTCGCCCGTGAGCCGCGAAGTCAGCTTCACCGGCGAGAGGCGCGCCCGATGCAGGATCTCGTCGGAGTAGGCGTTGCCAATCCCGGAGAAGAGGCGCGGATCGGTCAGCGCCCGCTTCAAGGTGTGGTTCTCGCGCCGCAGAGCCGCCGCGAACGCTTCCTCTCCCGCTTCGAGCGGCTCGATCCCCCCGCGCGAGAACGCGGCGAGCGCTTCCTGTCCAGCGGCCACGTGGAGAGAAGCGCGCTTCTTGCTGCTCGATTCGGTCAGCAGGAGCGTTCCATCCTCGAAGTCGAACGCGGCGAGCGACGTCTTCCCGCGGAGAGCAACGCCCGCTCCCCTCCAGTGAAGACGGCCCGCCACCATCAGGTGCAGCACGAGGAAGAGATCGCCCTCGAGCTCGAACACGATCCTCTTCCCGATCCGCCGCAGACCCGTGACCGTCCGCCCGTCGGCCTCCGAGATCGGCGGCGCCACGGACCGCAGGAGAAACGGGCTTCCGAGGCGGACCGAGAGCAGTCTTTTCCCGACCACCCGGCTCCGGAGGGCGTAAAGGTAAGCGACGACGTCGGGAAGCTCGGGCATCAGGGTGTCAGGCGTCAGGCGTTAGGCGTTAGGCGTTAGGCGTTAGGCGTTAGGCGTTAGGCGTGAATTCGGAAAACCTTCCGTTTCTTCCGATTTTCCTTTTTTTCCTGCGCCTCACCCCTCACGCCTCACCCTCACGCCCCGAGGCTACAATCCCTCCGTAACCAAGCAGCTCGGGCGGAATCCAAGGGCTAGGCACGCCCGTATCTTCGTCATCCAGGAGGCGCGATGGGTCCGATCGGGAGATACACGCACTGGCTGCACACCCGCTGGCCGGCGGGAACGGTCGAGCGGCTTCCGGACGCCCGGGAAGACGGCACGACCGCCGTTCCCGGTGTGCGGATCGTCGGCGACCTGACCGGTGTGCCGCTGCTCAAGTTCTCCTCCGACACCGGAGCCCGGGCGGTCCAGGCGATCGTGGCGGAGCCGGATTTCGCCGGGGGCCGGGGCACGGATCCGGATGTCCTGGATGTCGCCATCGTCGGCGGCGGCGTCTCCGGCATTGCGGCGGCGCTCGAAGCGAAGAAGAACGGACTGTCGTTTCGCGTGTTCGAGGCGACGGAGATCTTCTCGACTGTCGCGAACTTTCCGAAGGGCAAGCCGATCTACACCTACCCGAC
>JBBQDF010000142.1:0-7054 GCA_038319475.1 Thermoanaerobaculia bacterium | reverse complement strand
GCGTCGCGGCGAGTACATGGGGCTTTCGCAGATGACGATGGGCCTCGCCTTCACGCTGGGCCCCTGGGGCGGGCTCCAGCTGCTGGACCGCTTTGGCGGGCGCACGTTGTGGCTGACGATGCTCGCGTTCGGAGTCGTGTCCTCGCTGTCGCTGGGCGCGGTGGTGTCTCAGCGGAGGAGCGAGGAGGCGGCGGGCGGCGATGGCCCGGAGGCTCGGCGTTCTTGACCTCTGTGTTCCGAACGACGCCGGAATGAACGCCCTCATCCGCGCCTTCTTCCCTACCCGGGATGACTTTTGAAGCAGGCAGGACGGCCGGCGCAGACGGGCGGCGTGGGTCGGTCTGGCTATAATCCGGTCGTTCCCCCACAACCATGTCTCTCGTCACTGGAACCCGGCTTGGCCCGTACGAAATTCTGTCGCTCGCCGGCACTGGCGGCATGGGGGAGGTGTATCGCGCCCGCGATCCAAAACTGAATCGCACGATCGCCATCAAAGTCCTCCCCGAAGCCAGGGCCGCCGACTCGGAGCGCCGTGCCCGTTTCGAACGCGAGGCGCAGACCATCGCCGCGTTGAACCACCCCAATATCGTCACCATCTACTCCGTCGAAGAAGCCGACGGTGTGCTCTTCCTGACCATGGAACACGTCGAAGGGAAATCGCTCGGCGACCTGATGGGAGAGGTCGACCTACCGCTGGGGCAGATCCTCAACCTCGCGATTCCCCTGGCCGATGCGATGAGTGCCGCGCACCAGAAGGGCATCACGCACCGTGACCTGAAGCCGGCCAACGTGATGGTGACAACGGATGGACGCGTCAAGGTTCTGGATTTCGGCCTGGCAAAGTTGGTCGAACCATTGACTATCGACACCGGTGTCAGCGCGCTGCCGACAGAAGTGACGCGCGAAGGCCAGATCCTCGGGACGGTCTCGTACATGTCGCCCGAGCAGGCCCGCGGCAGGGCGGTGGATGGACGCTCCGACATCTGGAGTCTCGGTGTCGTGTTGTACAAGATGGTGGCGGGGCACCCACCGTTCCAGGGCGAGACGTCGAGCCACGTGATCGTCGCGCTCCTCGAACACGAGCCCGAGCCGCTCACCCGCTTCGCGCCTGGGGCGCCGCCGGAGTTGCAGCGCATCGTACGCAAATGTCTGATGAAAGAGCGCGACGAACGCTACCAGACAGCGCGCGATCTGATGCTCGACTTGAAGAACCTACGCCGTGAGCTGGAGTTGCAGAGCGAGCTCGAGCGCTCCGCCCCGCCGCACGGAACTGACTCGCGCACAACACGGACGGGCCGCGTCGCCCCGATGCACACCGAGGCCGGAGCCCCGGGCGGGCCGGCGCAATCGACATATGAGGCGGCGGCGCCGCCGCCCGAGGCCGGCGCGCGCCAGTCATCGAGTGCCGAGTACATCGCTATTGAAATCAGGCGCCACAAGAAAAGCGTGATTTTGCTTGCGGCGCTCGCAACGGTCTCCATTGCGGTTTCGCTTCTCGTCCCTCGCTTCCGCAGCGCGCATGCCTTGACGGAAAAGGACACGATTCTGCTGACGGACTTCGTCAACACGACCGGGGACTCCGTCTTTGACGGAACACTCAAGCAAGCTCTGGCCGTGCAACTGGGTCAATCTCCTTTTCTAAATATTTTCGCCGACGACCTTGTGCGTGGTGCGCTCAGATTCATGGGGCGCTCGCCAGATGAGCGCGTGACCCGAGACGTTGGGCGGGAGATTTGCCAGCGGCAGGGGTTGAAGGCAATGCTCGTCGGTTCGATTGCGGGCCTGGGGAGTCATTACGTCATCACGCTGGAAGCTATCAACGAACAGACGGGAGACGCGATTGCGCGCGAGCAGGTCGAAGCTGACAACAAGGAACAGGTCCTCCATGCCCTCGGCGACGCGGCGGTGAAGCTACGAGGGAAGCTCGGTGAGTTGCTTCAATCAATCCAGAAGTTCGACGCTCCGATCGAACAGGGCACCACCACCTCTCTGGAAGCCTTCAAGGCCTTCTCTTTGGGAGTCGAACAGCAATTAACTGGCAAGCACCTCGAAGCCATTCCATTTCTCAAGCGAGCTGCGGAAATAGACCCTAACTTCGCACTCGCCTATGCGCGGATGGCGTCGATTTACTATAACGGCAGGCAGTATGATCTTGCGGCCGGAGCATCGCAGCGAGCATTCGAGTTGCGTGAGCGAGTCAGCGAGCGCGAACGGTTCTATATCGCAGCGGGTTACTACGACAACGTAACCGGCGAATTGGAGAAGTATCTCGAGACATTAGAACTGTGGAAGCGCACGTACCCGCGCCACGCTCCGCCGCACAACAATCTGGCGCTCAAATACAGCGAGTGTGGTCAATTCGCTAAGGCGGTGGAGGAATCGCGGGAGGCGATTCGCCTCAATCCGAATTCGGCATCCGGGTACTCTCTTTTGGCCGGCGCCTTCGTAGGCCTCAATCGCTTCGATGAAGCTGAGGAGATCATCCGCCAGGCCCTGGCACGAAAGCTCGAGACCACTGCGATGCACGGAATACTTTTTCGGATCGCGTTCTTCCGGGGTGATGCGGCGACGATGAAGCAACAAATCGGATGGTTTAACGGAAAGCCGGATGACTATCTGGCCTCACGCTGGCAAGGGGAGGCTGCGGCGTTTTCGGGGCGGTTGCGGGAGGCCCACAACTTGACCGACCACGCCTTTGATTTAGCTGCGACACGCGGATTGAAGGATGTTGCCGCTCAGACGGCGGCAGGAGCCGCCGCGAGGGATGCGCAGTTGGGTGATTGCAGGCTCGTGAAAGAGCAGACGGCAAAAGCACTCGGCCTATCGCACCAGCAGCAGACGATGGTCCCTGCGGGCATCGCGCTGGCTACCTGCGGCGAGCTCCGTCGTGCACAGGCTATCGTCGATGAGCTGGCCAGCCGGTTCTCTAAAAATACCCTGCTCACCAAATGTCTGCTGCCGTTCGTTCAAGCCCGGATTGAACTGCTGAGAGCTGATCCTGCTCAGGCCATCCAGTTATTGGAGACGACCAGACCTTATGAAGGCTACGCTCTTTTCCAGATTGCTCACCTCCGCGGTCAGTCATACCTCGATCAGCAAAGGGGAACGGATGCCGCGGCCGAATTTCAGAAGATACTCGACCATCGGGGTTGGCAGGCTATCTCTCCTTTATACCCGCTCGCGCATTTGGGGCTCGGGCGCGCGGCAGCCATGAGCGGCGACATGACGAAGGCACATGGCGCTTACCAAGATTTTTTCGCACTGTGGAAAGACGCGGACAAGGACATCCCCATTCTGCGAGAGGCCAGGGGGGAGTACGAGAAGCTGAAATAAGAGAGTTCCTTTCGACAGCTCACCAATCAACGTGGCGAGATCGCTTGTGGGGTGCAAACACCGGTCACGCCGCCAGGACGTACTCGGGAGCCCGCACCAGTTGTGTCGTTCCTCGCGAAATATGTTGTGCTGGCCCTGCAAGAGTGGGCTGCCCGTTGGGGAGTCTAGAGACTTTCACGTCAGAACGACGGTGTTCCTTGCATTCGCGGGCTGCTTTGAAGCGAGCAGGCCTTCCCGCCGCCTCAGCGCGCTCAGCATGCTCCTTCATCGCGGCGCCGAACCGACCACGCCGATATTGGCGACGGTGTCGCCCCGCTTCATCGACGGGACGGCGCAGATGTAGAGGACGACTCCCGCCGCCGGCGAGCGGGGCTCAGACAGCGTCGTTCCGAAGAAGTCGGTGACCGTTCCAAGCTTCATCCCCTGCTCGACGTACGCGCCACGCCGTACGAGCGGCCGGAAAAATCCGCCGCTCTCGGAGGCGACCGTTCGTACAGCGTTGATCCAGACGGGGTGGTCGACGCGTGACGGCTCGCCCGAAAGCATCTTGAAGAGCCGCATGACGCTCAGCGATCCCCGGACGAGGGCCTCGACGTCGTCGGCGTCGACGGTCCCGGCCGATCCGGCCTCCGCCGTGATCGAAGCCTTGCCCCGCGTCGTCGCCGTGTTCTCGAGATAGCGCGACGCGGAGGGATCTCGAGGACGGTCGGTCGAAACGATGATGTGGTCGAGCCCGAACGCGAGCACCATTTCCCGCGACGCCGCGTCGAGCCGTTCGTTGCCGGTCTTCGTCCAGTAGCTGTAGGGACGGAGGCTCTCGTCGATGTCTCCCCCGTGCAGGTCGATCAAGTGATCGCACCGTTCGACGACCTCGCGCGTGATCGCCCAGGCGGCGCGCTCCGTCTGCGTGCCCTCCGCGCGCCCGGGATAGAAGCGGTTCATGCTCTTCCCGTCGGTCGGATTGACGTGGAGCACCTTGTGCTCGAACGACGCGACATTCACGAGCGGCACCAGGATCACGGTACCGGTCAGGTCCGCCGGGTCGAGCCGCTCGGCGAGTCTCTCGACGGCGGCGATCGACGCGTACTCGGTTCCGTGGGCGCCGGAGACGATCGCGAGAACCGGACCCGGCCAGGCGCCGTGAAACACCATGACCGGGATGCGCGTGGCGGCATCCGCGCCCGCCGGGACCTCGATGTAGCCGTTGCCGCGATGGCCCCGGCCGACAGAAGCCGTTCCCACCGTAAAAGTCGGCTGGTCCTCGGCCGGGACGAAAATGGCCGCGGCCGCCAGCGCCGCCGCGAGCAGGAGCCGCTTCATCGGATCTCACCCGCTGGGGCTGAACCCGGACCGGGCGGATCGGCGTCGCGCCGGTTCAACGCGAGCCGCTCGAGCGCCTCCTCGGAAACGGCCTGATTCTTCGCGGCCGAAGCGGCTTGCGCCAGCCCGGCGAGCGAGAGTGATCGCCCCGGCGCGCGCGACAGCGAGGCTTCGAACTCGAGCTGCGCGTCCCGGGCCCTGCCCTGCATCGCCAGGAGCTCGCCCAGAAGCTCATGCGCCGGTTTGACGACGACCGGAGGACCGAACTCGAAGCTCATCGCCGCCTCCGTCGCCGCGGCCTCGCGCGCGCGGGCGATCGCGGCGGCGGTTTTTCCCTTCTGGAGGAGCTCCAGGGCTTCGAGCTCGCCGCGGAGCACGGCGGCGACCGAAGCGCCGCCCGGCCCGTAGCCCGCCATCCCGCCGCCATGGGCGTGCGCTCCGCTCTCCGCCGGCGCGTCCGCGGCGGGGAGAGCCGAGAGGGCCGACGCGATCCCCCGCGCATCACCCCGCTTCCATGCGCAGAACCCCGCCACGAACAGGTCGCGCGGCGCTTTCCCTTCGAGCCGCGGCGCGTCGCCCGCGCATCCGGTCTCGACCGCGTACGCGGCGCGCATCGAGGAGAGGCTTCCGATCGCGCGTTCCGAACCGCTCGTCTTCGCATCGCCCTCCATCATCGCGAGGAGGCGCCGCGCCTCCGCGAACCGCCCCTGCTGCAGCCGGGCGTACTCGAGCCACTGCAGGGCATGGAAGTTACGCCCGTCGACTCCGAGCTTCCGGCGAGCCACCCGCTCGTCAGCCGCCGCGACCGAGGCCTCGTTGGACGAAACCACGTCGCTCCACATCCCGGAGGCGAGAAAAATGTGGGACGGCATGTGAAGCGCGTGCGCAGCGGCGGGCGCGATCCTCGCGTAGACCCGCGCGGGACGCAAACCGAGCGGCGCATGCACCGGGTCGTCGTAGGAGTGGATCAGGTAGTGAACGGCTCCGGGGTGCAGCGGGTTTTTCGCGAAGACCTCCTCCGCCAGCCCGGCGGCCTTCATGTAAACGGTGAAGTCGCGGTTTGGTTGGGAGGTCCCGAGGAGCGCCAGGGCATAGAACGTCTTCGCCTCGAGATCGTCGGGATACGCCTCGTGCAGCCGCTGCATGGCAGCAGCGTAGGCAAGGTCGCGGTCCCGCTTTTCTCCCTCGCCGTAAAGCGTCTCGACCGCATCGAGGTACGCGCGCTCCCGCGCGGTCGGCGCCTTCGCGAGCCTCGCCTCGCGGGTCGGTCCGAGCTTTTCCAGCGCGGCGCGGGCCTTCGCCGCGTCCCGCTGCATCCAGATCGGATGGTTCGACGTCATTGCTTCGCCCCAATAGGCCATCGCGAAGCCGGGCTCCTTCGCCTGCGCCGCATGGAATTCTTCCGCGGCGTCGTCGTACTCGAAGCTGTGAAGCAGGAGAACGCCGCGCACGAATCTGGCTTGAGCCGAGGGCGAACCGGAGGTTGGGAAATCGATCCGGCCCAGGTCTCCGGTTTCCCCAGTCAACCCTACGGCCAGAACGAACAGCGCCGGCGCGATCCATGGAATCCGCATGGGCCCTCCGCTTCGCGAAGCGCCATCGTACTCCCGGCGGAAGGACCGATTCCTGCTGAGGGAATGGAGGCCGGGCGCCGGCCGTTGCCTTGCCTTGGAAAAGCCATGAAACCCCGGACGCCCCTTTTCGGAACCCTCTTCGCCGCCCTCATCCTTGCCGCCTCCCCCGCGCGCGCGGACCGAATCTGGACCATGCAGCTCCAGGGGGGCGCCGTCGTGCTCTCTTTCGACCCGCCGGAGGAGCGGGGCAGCCTGCTCGTGTTCCACCGGGCTCCCGAGGGAGAGCTCTCGAGCCTCCGGACGGATGCGGTGCAGCGGATCACAATCGCGAGCGGCCCGGCGAAGAAGCCTCACCGCTCGCTCGACGGGCAGGTGCTCATCCTCGGCCACGACCTCGACGCGGAGGAGCGCGACGAGTTCGCGCGCGCTGAGAGGACACCGTCGCTGCCGCCTCCCGAGACTCCGTACGTCGACTTCGGGTACGTCTCGGCCGATGGCGGGACGAGAAACCCGCGCGGGCCCGGGTTTCCGCCGTCAGACCGAGTGCGGCCGCTCGCGCGACCGAACGGTTTCCCGTCGGTGACCGGCGCCATCGGAGAGTAGACCCTCCGAGTGGGGCCGAACGGGTTCCCGATTCTGGACCGGCCCGTCAGCCGCGGCGCGCCGGGACCCGATCCGTCGCGAGCGCATCGGTCAGGGCACGCCCGGCGCTTCCCCGGCTAGCTCCTCCGTTTTCCCGGTCTACCCTGACCCTTCGATCCGCTTCGTCAATGCCGGGGTGCGCCCCGACAGGCGAGCGCAGAGCGCGATCTGACCGCGGTGGTACT
>JBBQDF010000141.1:0-7102 GCA_038319475.1 Thermoanaerobaculia bacterium | reverse complement strand
CGGTTAAGACCGCCTCGAGACCAGGAGGCGGCTGCCTCGTTAACTGAGGCGTGATCGAGTTCGACGTCTCCGACGCGCCGAGCGCGGCGGAAATCGAGGCAAGCGGCGCTCTCCCTGTGCCGGGAAAACGGTTAGCGCGTGACTGCTATCCGCACCCCCGCATCAGGGACTCTGCAGAAGGGAACCGGGTGAGGCACGTTTCCGGAGAGTGATGTGGGCGGCCGCGCGGGCGCCCGCGACATGCTCGGCGCACTCGTAGCCGAGCGCGCGTGTATCGATCCCGTGCCACAGGTGTTCTCCATTCCCGAGAAGAACGGGCGAGATCGCGAGGTGGACCTCGTCGATGAGAGCGGCGCGCAAATACTGCCGGATGGTCGCGACCCCGCCGCCGAGGCGAACGTCGCGGCCGGCCGCGGCGTCCCTCGCCTGCTCGAAGGCGGCGTGAATGCCGCCGGTGACGAAGTGGAACACCGTGCCGCCCTTCATCGGGATCGGCGCCCGCGGATGATGCGTCAGCACGAAGACAGGCACGTGGTAGGGCGGTTCGTCCCCCCACCAGCCCTTCCAGCTGTCATCCGGCCACGGACCTCGAATCGGCCCGAACATGTTCCGGCCCAGGATCCACGCCCCCACTCCGGTGAAGCCCCTGGCGGCCATGTCGTCGTCGATGCCCGTCTCGCCGTCTTGCCCGCCGTGCATCCGCTGGAAGGTGCGTGTGTGGAAGAACCAGTCGAACAATTCCGGGCCTCTGACGCCCAGCGGGTTCTGAAGGTCCTGGCCGGGACCGGCTCCGAAACCATCGATGGAGATCGAAAACGTGTGGACACGGAGTTTCGACATGGAGCTCGCTCCTGAGAATATTCCTTCTCGATCTCGGCGAGGAATGGTTAAGCGTTAATCGTTGAGCGTTAAGACTCAGGAGCAAGGAACCTCGAATGTCTCACGCGAGTCGCCTCTCTATGCGCACCCGTGACCCTGAAACGGCTGCAGGCCGTCCGGACCCCTGAATCTCCGACTCTCAACCCTCAACTCGGGACTCTCGACTCTGAACGCCCGACCCTGAACGCCTGACGCTCAACTCGCACTCATTGTGCTAATTTCCGCTTCCTTATGTCCGCGCCCGCAGAGGCCGCCGCTCTGAAACGCACGCCGCTTTTCTCTCTGCATCGGGAGCTCGGGGGCAAGCTCATCGACTTCGGCGGATGGGAAATGCCGGTGCAGTATTCCGGGATCCTGGAGGAACACCGGGCGGTCCGGGAGCGCGCCGGTATTTTCGACGTGTCTCACATGGGCGAGCTCGAGGTGCGCGGCCCGGGTGCCGAGGCCGCGCTTCAGGGCCTGACTCCGAACGACCTGTCGAAGCTCGCCGACGGGCGGTGCCATTACTCCGCGTTTCTCACCGAGCAGGGCACCTTCGTCGACGACCTGCTCGTGTATCGCCGCGGGGCCGGGGATTTTCTGCTCGTCGTCAACGCGTCGAATAAGTCGAAAGACTTCGCCTGGGCAAGCTCGCGCATCGGCGATGACGCCGAGGTCCGGGATGTGAGCGATGCGTGGGCGCTCCTCGCACTTCAGGGCCCGCTCTCGGGATCGATCCTGGCGCGGTCGGCCGGTGAAGACCCGACGGACCTTCCTTATTACGGGTTTCGGTCGATGCGGGTCGAGGGGTTCTCTGCCCTGGTGTCCCGCACGGGCTATACCGGGGAAGACGGCTTCGAGATCTATCTGGCCCCGGACGCCGCGGAGCCGGTCATGCGCGCCCTGCTCGAGCGGGGACGGCCCGAGGGAATCCTGCCCTGCGGCCTCGGCGCGCGCGACACCCTGCGTCTCGAAGCGAAGATGGCGCTCTACGGGAACGACATCGACGACACGGTCACGCCCTGGGAGGCGGACCTTGCGTGGATCGTGAAGATGCAGAAGGGCGACTTCGTCGGCCGCGACGCCCTCGCCCGCCAGAAGGCGGCCGGAGTCGCCCGAAAGCTCGCCGGATTCGAAATGGTCGATCGCGGCATCGCCCGTCACGGATACGCGGCCGCCGCGCCGCACGGTCCGGGCGTCGTCACCTCCGGGACGCACTCGCCCACACTCGGCCGGCCGATCGGGCTCGCCCTTCTGCCCGTTGCCGATACGGCCGTCGGAACGGAGTTTGAAACAGACATCCGGGGCCGCGCGGCGAAGGCCCGTGTGGCGGTGACCCCGTTCTACAAACGGAAGAAGGAGGCGACCTCGTGAACCCGGAGGAACTTCATTACACGCAGAGCCACGAATGGGTCCGGATCGACGGCGACATCGGCACGATCGGGATCACCGAGCACGCCCAGAAGGAGCTCGGAGAGATCGTGTACCTCGAGCTTCCGGAAGTGGGGCACCTCTACAACGCCGACGACGAGTTCGGCACGGTCGAGTCGGTCAAGGCGGTCTCGGAGCTCTTCATCCCCATCTCGGGCGAGATCGTCCAGATCAACCGGGCGGCCGTGGCGGAGCCGGGGATCGTCAACGACGACCCCTTCGGCGACGGCTGGCTGATCAAGCTCAAGGTGACGACCGACGACGAGGTGCGCAAGCTGATGAACGCGGACCAGTATGCGGAATACGTCCTCGCGGAAGAAAAAGAGAAATGAAATTTCTTCCGACGTCCGACGCCGACCGCGAAGCGATGCTCGCCGCGATCGGAGTGTCGTCGGTGGACGACCTCTTTGCCGCGATTCCGGCTTCCGTGCGACACGTGCCGGACCTTCCGCCGCCGATGTCGGAGATTGAAGTCCGACGTTTCTTCGGCGCCCTCTCGGCGAAGAATGCCCACGCGAAGGACTGCGCGTTCTTCCTGGGCGCAGGTCTCTACAACCATTCCGTCTCCGCGGTCGCGGACCAGATGCTCTACCGCGCGGAGTGGCTCACGTCGTATACGCCCTACCAGCCGGAGGTGTCCCAGGGCACCCTCCAGTCGATCTTCGAGTTTCAGACCCACATCTGCCTGCTGACCGCCATGGACGTCGCGAACGCGTCCCTTTACGAAGGCGCCTCGGCGCTGGTCGAGGCTCTTCTGATGGCGGACCGGCTGGTTCGCGGGCGCCGCCGGGCGGTCCTCTCGCGGGGCATTCATCCGGAATATCGGGAGACGGTTCGGACCTACTTCCAGAACCTCGGTCTCGAGGTGGTAGAGGCGCCGCTCGCCGCCGACGGCAGGACGGACGCGGCCGCGCTCGCCGCCGTGGTCGACGACGCGACTTTCGCCGTGGCGGTGCAGTCACCGAACTTCCGGGGGGCGATCGAAGACTGGAACGCGTGCTCGGAAGCGGCGCGGGCTCGCGGGGCGCTCTTCGTGGGAGTCGTGGCGGAGGCGGCGTCTCTCGCGCTCCTCGCGCCTCCCGGAGAGGCGGGCGCCGACATCGTGTGCGGAGAGGCCCAGTCGCTCGGCGTCCCGATGCACAACGGCGGGCCGCTCCTCGGATTTCTCTCGTGCCGTACCGCGCACCAGCGGCAGATCCCTGGACGCCTGGTCGGGCAGACGTCCGACGCCGAGGGCCGCCGCGCGTTTGCTCTGACACTTTCGACGCGTGAGCAGCACATCCGCCGTGAAAAGGCGACATCCAACATCTGCACGAACCAGGGCCTGATGGCTCTCGCCAGCAACATCCACATGTCCCTGCTCGGGAAGAAAGGCCTTCGCGAAGTCGCGGCGCAGTCGCACGCGAAGGCCGAGTACCTGAAGGGGAGAATCGCCGGCGTGCCCGGCTATCGCCTGCCGGATTCCGCGCCGACGTTCAACGAGTTCGTCGTCGAGGCGCCCGGGCCGGCGGCGGCCTTGCTCTCGCGGCTCGCCCGGCGGCGGATCCTCGCCGGCGTCGCGCTGTCGCGGTGGAGCCGCGAGGCGGCCGACGAGAATCGTTTTCTCGTGGCCGTGACCGAGATGAACACGCGCGATGAAATGGACTCTCTCGTGGAAGCCCTGGGGGAAGCCTCGTGAGCGTCGGCATCGAGGACCCGAAGCCCGCCGCCGCCCCCGCCGCCGGGCGGCTCCACCCGGAACCCCGCCACGAACCGCTCGTGTTCGAACGGTCGGGAGCGGGGAAAGTCGGCTACTCCCTGCCGCCTCTCGACGTGCCGGACGTCTCAGCGATTCCCGCGGGTCTGCTGCGCGGCGAGATCGACGGGGAGACGGAGATCACCGAGGTCGAAGTCGCCCGGCACTTCACGCGGCTGTCGCGGCTGAATTTCTCGATCGACGAAAACACGTATCCGCTCGGCTCGTGCACGATGAAGCACAACCCCCGACTGAACGAAGAAATCGCGCGCCTGCCCGGCTTCGCCGCGTCGCATCCCCTCGCTCCCGAAGAGGTCTCCTCCGGAACGCTCGAGCTCGCGTGGCGGCTCGAGCAGGCGCTGAAGGAGCTGACCGGGCTCGCGCGCGTAACGCTCCAGCCGGCGGCCGGCGCCCAGGGCGAGCTCGCCGGGATCCTCATGGTGCGCGCGGCGCTCGCGAAGGCCGGCAATCCCCGCACGACCGTTCTGATCCCCGACTCCGCGCACGGGACCAACCCGGCGTCCGCGCACTTCGCCGGATACAAGGTGCGGGAGTTGAAATCGAACGCGCGCGGAACGCTCGACCTCGACGTCCTCGAAGCCGCGATGACGTCGGACGTGGCCGCCCTGATGCTGACCGTGCCGAACACACTCGGCATCTTCGAAGACCGCATCCTCGAAATCGCGAAGATCGTGCACGCGAAGGGCGGCTACCTCTACTGCGACGGCGCGAACTTCAATTCCTTCGTCGGCATCGCGAGGCCCGGCGCCATGGGCATCGACGTGATGCACATGAACCTGCACAAAACGTTCTCGACGCCGCACGGCGGGGGAGGCCCGGGGTCGGGTCCCGTGGCGGTCGTCGACAGCCTCGTTCCGCATCTGCCGAGGCCGACGATCGAGCGCCGCGAGGACGGGACTTTCTTTCTCGATTTCGACCGCCCCGAGTCGATCGGCAGGCTTCGCACGTTTCTCGGCAATTACGGAATGTTCGTGCGCGCGCTCGCCTATATCTCTTCATACGGAAATCGCATCGGGGAGGTCGCCCGCGGCGCGGTGCTGAATGCGAACTACATCCGCGCGGGGTTAACGGGCGTTTATCACCTGAAATACGACGCACCCTCGATGCACGAGGTCGTTTTCTCGGACAAGCGGCAGGCGGAGAAGGGCGTGCACAACGGCGACATCGGGAAGCGGCTCATGGACTACGGCTTTCATCCGCCGACGATCTCGTTCCCGCTGATCGTCCACGGCGCTCTGATGATCGAACCCACCGAAACCGAAGGCCGGACGGGCCTGGACGCGTTCGTCGCCGCGATGCGCGCGATCGCCCGCGAGGTCGAGGAAGACCCGGAGATCGTCCTGAAGGCTCCCCACACGACGCCGGTCAGGCGAGTCGACGAGGTGGGCGCGGCCCGGAATCTGATTCTGCGGTGGAGGCCGGAGGGGCGGAAGGGGGAAGGCGGGAGGGAGGCGGACTCTTCTTCCGGCGATTCCGGCAAACCGTAGAATTTTCCGGAACGGCTGCCGCCTGCCGACTTCCGTTCGGATATCCTTTCCTTCCGCCATGACCGATTTCCAGCGGAAATGTCCTCTCTGCAACGGGGGAATGCTCGTACGCTCCCGGAGCAGCAATTCGGGATACACGGCCTACTTCTGGAAAAAACCGTGGAAGCGCAGATTTTTCGACTTCGGGGTCGAGCGCGTCTTTCCCTGGGCCTGCATGGGCTGCGGAGTCGTGCTGTTGTACCTGGAACGGCTCCCCGCGATCGTCGAGGAGTACCGGACGGCCGCTGAGCCGTCGACCGCGGCGCGCGGCGCCCCCGCCCCGATCCAGCCGTGATGGCGATCCGCTACCTCGACGGGCGCCGCCTTTCACGGGCGGTGATTGCGGGAGCGCGCTTCGTGGCGGATCGCGCGGAGCCTCTCAACAAAATCAACATCTTCCCGGTGCCGGACGGCGACACCGGGACGAACGTCGCGTCCACCCTCCAGAAGATCGCCGCGGGGATATCCCGCGTCCGCCAGCGGCACATCCGCGAGATGTCCCGCGCGCTGGCGGACGAAGCCGTCGGCGGCGCGCGTGGAAATTCCGGTGCGATCCTCGCCCAGTTTTTCTGCGGTTTCTCCGAGGGGCTGCCCGACAGCCCGCGGATTTCAGCGGGCGACTTCGGCGCGGCGGTCGTCCGGGCTTCCGATTCCGCGTACGGCGCGATCGCGAGGCCGGTCGAGGGGACGATCCTGACTGTGATTCGCGACTGGTCGGCTTACGTCGCGCGTCAGGCGCGGGAGGTACGCGATTTCGGGGAGCTTCTGCCGGGTTCGCTCGCCGAGGCGAAACGGTCGCTCGAGAACACACCGAAGCAGATGAAGGCGCTTGCGAAGGCCGGCGTGGTCGACGCGGGGGGACAGGCCTTCGTCTACCTGATCGAAGGGATCGTGCGCTATCTCCGCGAGGCGGCGCGCCGGGCGGTGGTCGAGGCTCCCGTCGAAGAAGTGAAGGCGGCGGTTTTCGACAGGACCTCGGAATCGATCCTCTTTCGATACTGCACCGAGGTGCTCCTCGAAGGAGACCGCATCGATCGGGATGCCCTGAGGCGGGAGGCCGCGCTCCTCGGAGACTCGATCGTTATCGCCGGCGGGGCCGCCCGGGTGCGGCTTCACGTCCACACGAACGAGCCGGAGCGTCTCTTCGCCTTGATGGCGCGTCTGGGAGAGGTGGCGCAGACGAAGATCGAAGACATGCACGCGCAGCATGAAACACGCTTCGATCAGAACCGGGCGTCGCGCGTCGGCGTGGTCACGGACTCGACATGCGATCTGCCCCCGACGTTGATCGAGGAGCTTAAGATCGGTGTCGTCCCGGTGCGCGTCTACTTCGGCTCGGAGAACTACCTCGACAAGGTGACGATCACGCCGTCGGAGTTCTACGCCCGCTTCTCCGTCACCGACGTGGCGCCCAAGACCTCCCAGCCGCCCCCCGCGGATTTCATCCAGGTGTTCGAGAACGCCGCGACCCACGCGGGCTCCCTCGTTTCCATCAACCTTTCCTCGGCGGTCTCCGGCACGCACCAGGCGG